>NZ_DASVYD010000064.1:0-86415 GCF_036392335.1 Vitreimonas sp. | reverse complement strand
CCGCACGCGGGGGAGGATCAAGCGCCAAACGCTTTAAACCATCGCGGTTTAGCGCAAGCGCTGTCGCCGCATCTTCCGCGCCGTAGACGATCAGCACCGGCGCGCAATCGTCCACGATTGGCGCCAGTTCGGCGGCGGGCGCGCGCCAATTTAGCGGTACGAGGATTGCGCCGAGTTTGGCGCAGGCGAACATGATTTCGAAGAATTCAATGCGGTTGCGACAAAGAATGGCGACGCGGTCGCCGCGCTTCACGCCGAGATCGGCGAGCACTGCGGCGGCGCGTGCGGCGCGAACGTCGAGCTGCGCATAAGTGAGCGTACGCCCGGTGAGCGCATCCTCAAATGCGACGACGTGCGGCGTCAACGCCGCCCGCTTCGCTGTGATGTCGACCAGATCGACACCCATACCCGTTCCTCCCAGTCGCGGACGCGCCCTCTTACGAAGCGTCGCCCTTCTTGGCTCGCGGCGCGAGCCCGTTGATCATCAAATCCGCAGCGGCTTCGGAGACTGCATTGACGTCCGCATCGTCTTCCCAAACGCCGAACTTCAAACCGAGAAAGGTCGAGGCGCCCATGAGCGCCCACACGCGCACATCGGTATCGCCTTCGCTGATTTCGCCGCGCTTGGCCGCTTGCGACAATTGCTGTCCGTACGCGTCGGAGAACACTTTGTAGTATGCGCGGTATGCTTCCGGCGCGACGAATTGCGCCTCCATCACGACGCGATAGAGCGACTTATGCGTGCGCACGAATTCGAGATAGGCGCGGATGCCAAGGCGCTCCGCCTCTAGGCGGTTGGGCGCGTCTTTGACGCTCTCGCTCAGCGCGTGCCGTGTGCGTGCGCCCATGTCGGCGACCAGCGCGCGGAACACTTCCTCTTTGCTTTTGAAATAGACGTAGAACGTGCCCAGCCCCACGCCCGCAGCCTGCGTGATGTGGCTGATCGCGGTCTCGTGGAAACCGCGCTGCCCGAACTCCTCCCCGGCCGCGTCCAGCAGGCGCCGCAAAGTGCGCCGGCCGCGCTCGGTTTTCGGCCCTGCCTTCTCTTCGGAAAGCTCAGACGCCGAACCTGAATGTTGACTCATGTTTCAAGTCTCCGATATAAGCCGGAACAACACAAGGAAAAATCGGCCCGCGGGAACGGGTCGAGGGGGAAACGCCGGGGATGCCGGTATTCGCGTTGCACGACGGAACAGCTATGTCCTACGCCGACGACGGCGTGGGGACGCCTGTCCTTTTGGTGCATGGCTGGGCCGGGCATGGCGGGTTCTTCCAGGATCTGAGCAAGCGGCTGTCGCGCACCAACCGGGTGCTGACACTCACCCTGCGCGGTCATCCCGGTTCTGACCAGGGTCAAGCGCCCTGCACCATCGAAACCCTCGCCGACGACATCATCCATTTCATCGAAACGCTCGATCTCAAAGGCGTGGTCGCGCTCGGCTGGTCGATGGGCGCGATGGCGCTATGGGCGGCAGCGCCGAAATTGGGCGGCCGGCTCGCCGGGCTCATTGTCGAGGACATGGCGCCGCGCATCGTGAACGACGAGGCGTGGGCCTACGGCATCGCCGGCAACTACGCCCGAGCGGACGTCGAAGCGACGCTCTCCGACATTCGCAGCGATTGGCCCACGCACGTTGCGCGCTTTGCCCCGCGCATGTTCGCACGCAACGCCAATGCCGATCAAATCGCGTGGGCGGCGGCGGAAATGTCGAAGGCCGATCCGGAAGCGATGGCCTCGTTTTGGGAATCGATGGCGTCCCAAGATTTTCGCGGCGCTCTCGCGCGCATCACGCAGCCGATGCTCGTGATCGGCGGCGCCGAAAGCCAAGTTTACCCAGATCGCGCGACCGAATTCGTCGCGCACACAGCGCCCAAGGGCGAACGCGTCGTCATACCCGGCGCCGGACACGTACCGCATCTCGAAGCGCCGGATGCGTTTTTCAACCATGTCGAGGCTTTCGTCCGCGCCCAGCGGCGGCCCGAAATCAAGAGCGGAGGAGTAGGTCCATGAAGCGGTTTGGTGATCCAGCGCGGCTCGCGCTTTTGTTGGCGACGGTGGCTGCCGCGCCGATGGCGTTGTGCGCGCCGGCGATGGCGCAAGATGCAGACGAAGAAATCATTGTCACGGCGCGCCGCACGGCGGAATCGCTACAGGACGTCCCGGCCTCGGTTTCGGCGTTCTCTGAAGGCCGCCTCGAAGAGATCGGCGCGACGGACGCGACCGGCCTGCAAGGCGCAGTGCCGAACCTCAACATCGTGCAAGGCCGCGGCTCCGCCAATGCCACCAACATCACGATCCGCGGCATCGGACAGCCGGACGCGCTGCAGACGTTCGACCCCGCCGTCGGCTTCTATGTCGACGACGTATATTACTCGCGCATCCGCGGCACACAGATGGAAGTGTTCGACGTCGAACGCGTCGAAGTGCTGCGCGGCCCGCAAGGCACGCTCTACGGCCGCAACACGATTGGCGGCGCCTTTAAGCTCGTGACGCGTCGTCCGAGCGAAGACCCGCATGGCTTGTTCCAAGTCACGGTCGGCGACTACGGTCAGCTCGAAGGCCGCGTTGCCGCGTCCGGCCCTATTGCTGAGGGCCTTGCTGGCGGCGTCACCGTGTTCGGCGCGGGCCGCGACGGCTATGTCACCAATCCGACGACGGGCGAAGAATACAATAACCGCGAATCCTTCGGCGGCCGCGTCCAACTCGCATGGGACGCCTCGCCGACCTTCAGCGTCGATTTCTCGGCCGATATCGCCGACGAATCGAGCGCGCTGCAAATGGGCCAAGCGACGACGTCGCTGACCAATCTGCTAGGCGTGGTGATCCTGCCGATTTCCGATCCGGCCCCCGAATACGAATTCGAAGCTGCGGCGACACCCAGCCTGCCCAACAGCACCGAGCTTACCCATTGGGGCACGTCGCTTCGCGCCTCCTGGGAAATCTCGCCCTCGCTCACGCTGCGTTCGATCACGGCGTATCGCGATCTGGCCTATGACGATTACATCGACATCGACGCCACCGCGCTCGAGATCGGCGATGTGTTCGTTGGCGTGAACCAGGACCAATTCAGCCAAGAATTCCAGGCGCTCTACGAGCAAGGCGCATGGAACGTCGTAGCTGGCGTTTACTACCTGCGGGAAGACGTACGCTCCCACCAGGAAGCGTATGCCGATGATCTCGTGAATGGCGTCGTGCTATTCGCCACGCCGTTGACGAGCTTCCTGCGCACGATCGATGACGATCTGCAAACCACGAGCATGGCCGTGTTCGCGAACGCCACTTACGCGGTGAACGATCGCCTCAACATCTCGGGCGGCATCCGCTACACGGAAGAAGAGAAGGAATACGAGCGCTCGACCTCTACCTTCTACAACGCGCCGGCGTTCAACGCGACGTTCGGGTTTGAGATCGAGGAAAGCTGGGACGATGTTTCGCCGATGCTGTCGGCGGACTACCAGCTCACCGACAACGTGATGATCTACGGCCGCGCGGCGCGCGGGTTCTTGTCGGGCGGCTTCAACGGCCGCGCAAACAACCCGGGCGAACAAGCGCCGTACGATCCGGAAGTCTCCACGTCCTACGAAATCGGCACGCGCACGGATTGGTTGGATGGGCGCCTGCTCGCGAACTTCACCATCTTCCACACCCTGTTTGAGGATTTCCAAGCACGCGTGTCCGGCACGGTGACCGATCCGGGCACCGGCCTGCCAAGCCCCGAACTCACCGTCATCAATGCGGGCGAGCTCGAACTCTCGGGCGCGGAGCTTGAGCTGAACTACTCGCCGATCGAGAACCTGCGTCTCGACACGCAGATTGGCTATCTTGATGCCTCATACGGCGAGTTCGACGATGCGCGCTTCCCGGGCGGCAGCCGTGCGTTCCAAACGCCGGCCTTCAGCCCAGAATGGACGGCCCGCTTCGGCGGTTCGTACGAATGGACACTGGGCGGCGATAGTTCGCTGACACTGGCCGGCTCGGCGCGCTTCCGTTCGGAAACGGCGCTGGCCGTCGACAACACGTTTGTCGTGGGCGGCGTCGGCACGACCACGCCGGTCGAGAGCCTCTTCCAGGACGATTACTGGCTCTATGACGCCAGCCTCACCTGGCGCGCCAACGACATCGTCAGCGTCGCCCTGCAGGGCCGCAATCTGAGCGATGAAGTCTACAAAACCGACGGCCAGGAATTCTCCTCGGTCGGCAATATCCGCACCGTCTATTACGGCGCACCGCAAACGTGGAGCGTGGTGTTCACCGCGCGCTACTAAGCGAACGATATCTCCTCCCCGTGGAGATTTCTTGCGGCGGCGCGAATTAAACCTCGCGCCGCCGTTTCTTTTTTGCTTGTTGGCGACGCCATGACTGACACCACCGCCCAAACCCCGCCCGCCGATCCCTCGCGCATTCTCGTGCTGGCGCTTCTGTTCGTGGTTTACACGTTCAATTTCATCGACCGGCAGATCATCGGCATTCTCGCCGTGCCGATCCAGGAGGAGCTCGGCGTCAGCGACGCACAGATGGGCTTGCTTGGGGGTTTGGCGTTCGCGCTGTTTTACACCGGGCTCGGCATTCCAATCGCGTATCTCGCCGACCGCTGGAGCCGCACTTGGATCATGACGATTTCGCTGACGCTCTGGAGCGCGTTCACGGCGCTCTCGGGTTTGGCGATGAATTACACGCAGCTTTTCCTGGCGCGGATGGGCGTCGGCGTGGGCGAGGCGGGCGGCGTGGCGCCGGCCTATTCTCTGATATCCGACTATTTTCCGCCGCAGGAGCGCGCGCGTGCGTTCGCGGTCTATTCGTTCGGGATCCCGATTGGCAGCGCCGCCGGTATTGCGCTTGGCGGCATTGTCGCGAGCCTGGTCGATTGGCGCGTCGCGTTCATTGTCGTGGGCCTCGCGGGCGTGCTGATCGCGCCGATCTTCCGATTCTTCGTGAAAGAGCCGGCGCGCGGCCGCTACGATGTGAAGCCAGCCGACGCGCCGGCGGCGCCCAAGGCCAAATTCCTTGAGGCGATCGGCGTCGTGACCAAGAAGCCGAGCTTCTGGCTGCTCTCGCTGGGCGCCTCGTGCTCCTCGATCATGGGCTATGGCTCGTTCTTTTGGATCCCGAGCTTCCTGCGCCGCTCGTATGGATTCGATCTGCAAACCACGGCGTTCTTCTTTTCCGGCTGCTTGCTGATCGGCGGCGTGATTGGCGTGTGGCTTGGCGGCATGCTGGGCGACAAGCTTGGCGGCAAGAACCGCAGCATGTTCGCGCTGGTGCCGGCGGGCGCGTGGTTGCTGGCGGCGCCACTCTATGCAGTCGCGCTGCTCTCGCCGTCGTTCGTGACCGCCTTCTTCTTCTTCCTGGCGCCGACGGCGTTGGGCTTGGTCTGGCTCGGACCGGTGATCGCGGCGGTGCAGCACCTTGCGCCCGCGCACATGCGCACGGTGGCGTCAGCCAGCTTCTTGTTCATCAACAACCTGATCGGCATTGGCCTCGGCACATATCTGCTGGGCGTGATGTCGGATGCACTGGTGGAACGCTTCGGCGAGGAATCCTTGCGCTATTCGATCCTGGCCGGGACCAGCTTCTACCTGGTCGCGGCCCTGCTCTATGTGATCGCGTCACGCACGCTGAAGCGAGATTGGGTGGAGTAAGGCGGCCCACAAACGCTGGAAAACCGGGGGGCGGCGTCCGCAGGGCGCCGCCCCTTTCGTGGGGACTTATGATCCCGCTTGTATATTACTGACCGGTCAGTTATATAAGAAGACATGCCCTCGGCCTCCTCCCCCAAGCTGCGCGCCCGCCCCGCCCCTAAGTGGCGGCGGCGGGCGGAGGCGCGGCCAGAAGAAATCCTCGACGCGGCGCTGGCGGAGTTTACGGCGCGCGGCTTCGAGGCCGCGCGGATGGAGGATATCGCCAAGGCGGCCGGCCTCTCGAAGGCGGCGATCTATCTTTATTTCCCGAGCAAGGCCGCGGTGCTGGAAGCGCTGATCGAAGCAAAGGTCGGCACACTGGCGCAGCAAATGGAGACGCTGGCGCTGGCTGGTCATGCTGATCCGCTGACGGCGATGCGCATGATCGCGACCATGGCGGCGCATCGCTTGGCGGAAAGCAGCATCTTGGCGGTGCCGCGACTGGTGATCAGCATCTCCGGACGCTTTCCCGAGATCGCGGAATATTATCGCACGCAGGTTGTCGAAAAGGCGCGCGGCGCGCTTGAAGCGCTGATCGACGCCGGCAAAGCGTGCGGCGGCATTCGCGCGGAGATCGACACGAAGGCCGCGGCGCGCGCGTTCATTGGGCCGATCTTGTTTGAGGCGCTGTGGACGCATGTGCTGCAAGGCGAAACCGCTCTCAACGATCCACAAAAGCTGATCCAACAGCAATTCGACATCCTGCTGAATGGCCTGGAGCCACGCGCATGAAGCGCTTTGTCGTTATATCTCTCGCCCTCCTCGCCGCCGCGTGTTCGCGCGCACCGAGCGATATGCTGCAAGGCTATGGCGAGGCCGATTACATCTACCTCGCTAGCCAAGAGACGGGCGTCGTGCGCGAACTCAACGTGCGCGAAGGCGATCGCGTTGAGGCTGGCGCGCGCGTGTTCACGCTCGACCCAGATCGGCTGGCGCTCAATGAACAGAGCGCGAGCGCGCAGAGTGCGGCGGCGGCGTCCGCTGTGCGTACGGCGCAAGCGCAAGCGACTTTGGCGCAGCGCAATTATGCGCGCGGCGCGGAATTGTTTGGGCGCGGCTTTTATCCCCGCGCGCGGCTGGATTCGGATCGCGCGGCTTTGGATGCGGCGAACGCGCAACTGGCGCAAGCGCGACGTGAAGCCGGCGCGGCGAGCGCATCGACAGGTTTGGCCCGCGAGCGCTTGAGCGATCTTGATGGCGCGGCGCCCGCGGCGGGCGTGATCGAACGCATCTATCATCGGCCGGGCGAAGTGGTCGCCGCAGGCCAGCCGATCGCCGCCCTGCTGGCGCCGACGAACATGAAGGTGCGCTTCTTTGCGCCACAGGCGATGCTGTCACGGCTGCCCGTGGGCGCGCGCGTGTCGGTAAGTTGCGATGATTGCGGCGAGCCGATCGAGGCCGTGGTGAGCTACGTTTCGCAGGAACCACAATTCACGCCGCCGGTGATCTATTCGCTCGATCAGCGAGAGAAGCTGGTCTTCCTGGTGGAAGCGCGGTTCGAGGGCGAAACACCGGTGCGGCCAGGCATGCCGGTCGATATTCGGTTGGCCGAATGAGCGAGACCGTCATCGACGTACGCGGGCTCACCAAGAGCTTCGGCGGGCGCAAGGTGGTTGATAATTTCGACCTGCAAGTGCCGCGCGGCGCGATCTACGGATTTCTCGGGCCGAACGGGTCGGGCAAGACGACGACGATCCGCATGGTATGCGGGCTGCTGAAGCCGGAGAGCGGCGAAGGCGAAGTGCTTGGCTTCGACGTGCTGAAGGACAGCCTGAAGATCAAAGAGCGCGTGGGCTACATGACGCAGAAATTCTCGCTCTATGAGGATTTGTCGATCCGCGAGAATTTGGAATTCATCGCGCGGCTCTATGGCCTGGATCGGCGGACGGCGCGCGTGGACGAAGCGCTGGAAGACCTTGGCCTCGCCGAACGCCAGGCGCAGCTTGCGGGCAAATTGTCAGGCGGCTGGAAACAGCGGCTGGCGCTGGCGGCGTGCATGATCCACGAGCCGGAGCTTTTATTGCTCGATGAGCCGACGGCGGGCGTTGATCCAAAGGCGCGGCGCGATTTCTGGGATGCGATCCGGCGCTATTCGGCGCAAGGCGTCACGACTTTGGTCAGCACGCACTACATGGACGAAGCGGTGCAATGCGATTCCATCGCCTACATTGCTTACGGCAAGAAGCTGATCGACGCCTCGACGGCGGAAATCCCGAAACAGATCGGCCTGCACGGCTGGCGCGTCGCGGGACGGCCGCTGCATGAGGCGCAACAGATGCTGGAGGGTTCACCGGGCGTTGATCTTGTTGCGCGCTTTGGCGCCGAGATTCACGTGTGCGGCAAGGATGCAGCGGCGCTTGAACGCGCCGTGCGGGCGGTAAAGCAAGCGCACCCGCATGTCGAAATCGCGCCGATCGAGGCGGGGTTCGAGGAGATTTTCATCTATCTGATGTCCGGCGCTCTGGACAATTTCCAATGAAGGCGCCGGCGCTCCCCAAACTGTTCGATCTTTCCTGGGCGCGCGTGTTTGCGGTGTTCCTGAAAGAGCTGGTGCAGATGCGGCGCGACCGGCCGACGTTTGCGATCATGATCATGATGCCGATCATGCAGCTCGTTCTGTTCGGCTACGCGATCAACACCGATCCGCGCCACCTGCCCGCTGTCGTCGAGATGCGCGAGGATGGGCCAATGACGCGGGCGTTTCTGGCCTCGCTGAGCGCTTCGACGTTCGTAGATATTGTGGCGATCGCGAGCACGTCCGAGGAAGGCGAAGCGATGCTGCGCTCGGGCGAAGCCAATTTTTTGATCTCGATCCCGGAAGGCTTCGAACGCCGCTTGGTGCGCGGTGAGCGGCCACAAATTCTGATCGCCGCGGATGCGAGCGATCCGGTGGCGGCGGGCGGCGCGCTGGGCGCGATCGAGCGGGTGGCGCAGCAGGCGTTCGCGTCGGAATTTGATGGCGCTCTCGCCTATCTCGCGCAGGCGCCGCCGCCCTACGAGATCGTGGTGCATCGCCGCTACAATCCGGCGGGCGTGACGGCGTTCAATATCGTGCCGGCCCTGCTTGGCGTTATTCTCACCATGACCATGGTAATGATCACCTCGATCGCACTGACGCGCGAGACTGAACGCGGCACAATGGAGAATCTGCTGGCGACGCCGGTGCGGCCGCTCGAAGTGATGATCGGCAAGACAACGCCGTACGTGTTCGTCGGCGCCGTTCAAGTCGCGATCGTGCTGCTGGTGGCGACGCTGCTCTTCAAGATTCCGTTCACCGGCTCGTTCCTGGCGTTTCTGATCGCGGTGACATTGTTCATCCTCGCCAACCTGATGCTGGGCTATCTCATCTCCACGGTCGCGCGCACGCAGATGCAGGCGATGCAGATGACGTTCTTCATCTTCCTGCCGTCGATTTTGCTTTCGGGTTTCATGTTTCCGTTCGCGGCGATGCCGGGCTGGGCGCAGGCGATTGGCGAAGCGCTGCCGATCACGCACTTCTTGCGCATCGTGCGCGAGGTCGTGCTGAAGGAAGCAAGCTTGGCCGATATTGCGGGCGATCTTTGGCCGCTGGCAGTGATTTTGCTGGCGCTGGGAACACTGGCGCTGATGCGGTTC
The DNA here is from genome assembly GCF_036392335.1 of Vitreimonas sp. Taxonomy (NCBI): domain Bacteria; kingdom Pseudomonadati; phylum Pseudomonadota; class Alphaproteobacteria; order Hyphomonadales; family Hyphomonadaceae; genus Vitreimonas; species Vitreimonas sp. The sequence goes on along the minus strand of NZ_DASVYD010000064.1, from coordinate 77,121 downwards.
CGGCGGACGCTGGATTAAGACGGATAGGCCCGGACCGCCGGCGCCCTCGCCGGCGTCTTTCCGCACACTCACGCGTCGGACATCAGCGCGCGGAGCACCCCATGCCGGCGAGGGCGCCGGCGGTCCGGGCGCACCTCGCTGGCAGTCGAGCGCTTAACGCGCGGAGTGGAACACGGCGAGCTTGTTGCCGTCGAGGTCGCGGAAATAGGCGAATTCGCCGAAGGCGCCGCGTGGGCCAGGTTCGCCTTCGCACGTGCCGCCGAGCGCGAGCGCCTTGGCGTGGACGCGCGCGACGTCTTCCTTACTGTCGACGGCGATCGCCAGCATGCCGCCGTTCGACGCTGTGGCCGGCTGTTCGTTATAGGGGCGGGTAATCATGATCATGGCGCCGCTGGCGAGGCGGTACATGAGCCCGTGCGGCGTAGGCATTAGGCGCTTACCGCCCATTTCGCCGAGCAGCGCATCGTAGAAGGCGGTTGCGCGATCGAAATCATTCGCGCCGAGACAGACATAACCGACACTGGCCATGGATTTTCACTCCCCTCGACCCGCCTGGCGCGGGCTCGTTGGGGCGGACTCTTCGGCTGAAGGTGAGCGGGCGTCAAGAATGACGCGGCGTCCGCTTATCGTATGTAATTGACACGATTTGGCGCCAAGTGAAGCAACCAAGCTGCGACCGTTTTCGTTTAAGCTGCTGAGTCGCAACGCAAAGTCCTTGTTCAAGAAGCCACCCCCGCCGCCTGTCGACCTGAACGCCCGCATCCGCGGCGCGGTCAGCCGGCCCACGCAGCCAGCGCCGCCTGCGCCGCCGCCGCCTTCGCGGCGCAAGGAGCGCGCGGAACGGGATAAGGTGTTCCGACAGGCGACCTTGGTGTTTGGCGACGGCCACCGTTTCTCCGTGGTCGTCAAGGACGTGAGCGAAACAGGCGCGCGCGTTGAATTCTTCCAGCACATTACGTTGCCGCCAGAGGTGCAGTTTTTGGAAGCGACGCTGCGCCTGCGCAAACGCGCGCGCGTGGTCTGGCAGCAAGACGGCGTGGCGGGGTTGGCGTTTTTGGACTAGGCAGCGACCGCGAGCGCGGCCGTGGCTTGCATGCCGATATTCTCGACAATCGGATCGGCGTGGCGATGCACGAGCTCCCATGCCGCGCCGTTGCGGCGATAGATTTGCGTGACGCGCAGCGACCAATCTTGCTCGGGCAGGTCGGCGACGATGGCGCGTTGGCGTTCGATGAAGACCAACACGGCCATGTCGCGCGTGGCATAGCTTTGCACGAGTTCGAATGTCGCGACGCCGTGCGTGAAGGTGCGGGCGAGCTGGTCGAGGTGGGCGTCGCTGGGATCGAAGCCGCGGCTGACGCCGCCGAGCGGCTGCATCAGCGTGAAGTCGGGCGCGATCGGGCCGACGATCTCGAGCCAACGGCGCATATCGCCATTGATGAACGCGTCGTTTCCGGCTTCGGCGCGGGCGGCGAGTTGAGCGATCAGGTCGGCCTGCGAGGGGTTGGGCGCGCGAGCGCAGCTGGCGATGGGAAGGAAAACGGCCGCCACGACGGCGAGGAGGCTGGCGGGCGATGCTGACGAACGGGGCAATGGAAACTCCAGGGTTAGGACCACACCCCTATCGAGCTTTCGGCATGTTGCATCCAATGGTATAATTTCAGCGATATGCTGAATGATATTGATCTCTCGCGCGCCGATCTGAACCTGCTGGTGCTGTTCGAGACGGTGATGCGCGAGCGGCACGTGGGCCGAGCGGCGGAACGCTTGAGCTTGTCGCCGTCGGCGGTGAGCCATGGGCTGGGGCGTCTGCGTGTGCTGCTGAACGATCCGCTGTTCATCAAAAATCCGCGCGGGGTGACGCCGAGCGATCGGGCGCTGGCGCTGGAGCCGGCGATTGCCGACATCCTGGCGCGCGTGCGCGGCGTGGTGCAGATCGCGGCGCCGTTCGACGCGCGCTCGTCCACGCGCAGCTTTACGATCGCCGCGCCGGATGGCGTGTCGGCGGTGTTCTTGCCGCCGTTGATGACGGCGTTGCAGCGCGAGGCGCCGGGCATCGATATTCGCGTGCGGCAGTTGCTGCCGCGGCCGGGTGAGGCGTCGCCGGATTTGGCGTGGCGCGATGCGTTCGCGGAGCTGGATGCGCGGACGATGGATGTGGCGGTGATGCCGACGGACGCCGCGCCGCTCCGGTTCGAGACGCGGCGGCTCTACGAGGAGGATTTCGTGATCGCGGGGCGCAGGGGGCATGCGTATCTGAAGCGACCGACGTTAAAGACGTTTTGCGACTCGCGGCATCTGGTTGTTTCCTCGGCTGGCGACGCGCATGGATTTGTTGATACAGCGCTGGCTGAGCGCGGCATGAGCCGGCGCGTGGCGCTGACCGCGCCGAATTTCACGCTAGCGCTGGCGTTGCTAGGAGCGTCCGAGCTAATTGCCGCCGTGCCGCGCCGTTTCTTCGCCTTGCATGGCGCGGCATTGGGATTGGCGTGCGTGGACGCGCCGTTGAAGCTGCCGCGCTTTGGGCTTTACGCGGTGGCGCCGAAGACGGCGCTGCAGGATGCGGGGTTGGCATGGCTGGTGGAGCTGCTGGCGCGTGCGGCGGGCGATCCGGCGCCTGCAAAGCGCCGGACGCCCCGCGCGGCTTAATACACCCGCTTTTTCGGCGGGATGTATTCGACTTCGTTGGTCATCGTGTTGGTGTGAACCGGGCGATAATCGATGCGGGTGGCGCCTGTGTCGAGATCGAGCCAGGCGAGCGTGTGCTTCATCCAGTCGGTGTCGTCGCGCTCCGGGAAATCCTCGCGGGCGTGCGCGCCGCGTGACTCGGTGCGGTTGGCGGCGCCGTTCACGGTGACGATGGCTTGGCCGATGAGATTGTCGAACTCGAGCGTTTCCACGAGATCAGTGTTCCAGATCATCGAGCGATCGGTGACGGCGATGTCCGGCGCTTCCTTCCAGATCGCGTCCATGCGCTGGACGCCCTCTTCAAGCACCGGGCCGGTGCGATAGACGGCGCAGGTATCTTGCATGGTGCGCTGCATCTTCTCACGCAGCTTTGCGGTCGGCGTGCCGCCCTTGGCGTGGCGGAATTTGTCGAACCGCGCGAGGTGCTTGTCGCTCTCGCCCTTCGGCAGTTCAGGTTGGGTGGCGTTGGCCTGCAGCTTCTCGCCGCAACGCAAACCCACAGCGCGGCCAAAGACAACGAGGTCGATCAGCGAATTGGAGCCGAGGCGATTGGCGCCGTGCACCGAAACGCACGCGGCTTCGCCTACAGCCATGAGGCCCGGCACGACCGAGTCCGGATCACCGCCGACTTTGGTCAGCACTTCGCCGTGATAATTCGTCGGGATGCCGCCCATATTGTAGTGGACGGTCGGCAGCACCGGGATCGGCGCGCGCGTGACGTCGACGCCGGCGAACACTTTCGCGCTTTCGGAAATGCCCGGCAGACGTTCGTGCAGCATCTTCGGATCGAGGTGATCCAGATGCAGGAAGATGTGATCCTTATTTGGGCCGACGCCGCGGCCTTCGCGGATTTCAAGCGTCATGGCGCGGCTCACCATGTCGCGCGGCGCCAAATCCTTCACGGTCGGCGCGTAGCGCTCCATGAAGCGTTCGCCGTTTGAATTGGTGAGGTAGCCGCCCTCGCCGCGCGCGCCTTCGGTGATGAGGCAACCCGCCGGGAAAATGCCGGTTGGGTGGAATTGCACGAATTCCATGTCCTGCAGCGGCAGGCCGGCGCGGAGCACCATGGCGTTGCCGTCGCCGGTGCAGGTGTGGGCGCTGGTGCAGCTGAGATAGGCGCGGCCGTAGCCGCCGGTGGCGAGCACGACGGTTTGCGCGCGGAAGCGATGTAGCGTGCCGTCATCGAGCTTCCAGGCGGTGACGCCCCGGCATGCGCCTTCGCTATCCATGATGAGATCGAGCGCGAAATACTCGATGAAGAAATCGACGTCGTGGCGCAGCGACTGGCCATAGAGCGTGTGCAGCATGGCGTGACCGGTGCGGTCCGCGGCGGCGCAGGTGCGCTGCACTGGCGCTTCGCCGAAATTGCGCGTCATGCCGCCAAAGGCGCGCTGATAGATTTTGCCTTCCTCGGTGCGCGAGAAAGGCACGCCCCAATGCTCAAGCTCGTACACAGCGGCCGGCGCGTTGCGCGTGAGATACTCGATCGCGTCTTGGTCGCCCAGCCAGTCCGACCCCTTCACGGTGTCGAACATGTGCCATTGCCACTTATCTTCGCCCATATTGCCGAGCGAGGCGGAGATGCCGCCTTGCGCCGCGACGGTGTGCGAGCGGGTGGGAAACACTTTGCTGATGCAGGCGGTTTTCAGACCGGCTTGGGCGCTGCCGAGCGCGGCGCGAAGCCCCGAACCGCCGGCGCCGACAACAACGACGTCAAAGGTGTGATCGATCCACGTGTAAGCAGCGGCCAAAGGATCAGACTCCGAAATTCACGAGCAGCACGGCGAACAAGGCGCCGGCGGCGATGACGAGCGGCACAAGGGCGTTCAACAGCAACAGCACGACCTTGGTGAACGGCCGGGCGATGTAATCGTTGATCACTTCGCCCATGCCGAGACGCATGTGATAGAGCGCGACCATGACGAGCAGGATCACGCCCACAGCATTTACGGGCGAGACCAGGAAATCGATCGCCGCCAAATAGGTCGGCCCGTCCATCGTCAGCGCCACGCTCAGCACGAACCAAGTGGCCAGGATCAGCAGAGCGATGGCGGAGACACGCTGGCCCACGAAATGGCCGGTGCCTTCGGCGGCGGCGCCGTGATTGCGGACGCGACCGAGCGGGGTGCTTTTGCCTTTGCTCATGGCTCAGCTCCCGAACGTCACGAGCGCCCACAGCCCGAGCGGGGCGAAGACGGCAAAGAGGATGGCGAACCAGGCGCTGGTTTCAGCGTCGGCCGGCTTAAGGCCGTTGCCGGTGTCGAACACGAGGTGACGGATGCCGTTAGCGAGGTGGTAGGCGAACGCCGCCACGATCAGGTAGAGACCAATCTGGCCGATCGGCCCAGCGAGGAACGCGCCAACGGGCTCATAGGCTTCGGGACCTGCCGCTACGGCCATCAGCCAGAAGCAGAATAAGATCATGCCACCATAGAGGCCGACCCCCGTCACACGATGGAGGATCGAGGTCGCCATCGTGACGTGCCAACGCCAAATCTGGACGTGTGGCGATAAAGGTCTCTCGGGGCGGGTCGCGCCGGCCATGTGCGCCCTCTCTTGTGCTTGATATGGTACGTAGAATCCGCGCGCGGAGATTAGGGTCCGGAACCCCCAAGTCAATCAAGCGGCTTGCGCCAAATCGCCCTTTACGCATCGGCGCTGCCCTTCTCCCTTGCGTCGCGGGGGCCTGGGGGGCCCTCCGCGCGGAGAGCGGCGGAACAGGTCCTAGCGCTTAGGGATCGCAGCCCAATAATCGAAATCGAGGACGACGTTGGGATCGTATTCGCCGGCTTCGTTCTTGAACGGGAAGTCCGTGGCGGGTTTGTTTTTCACGGCGACGAGGCGTAGGCGCAGCGCGCCGATATCGCCCAGGTCTTCCTTGGCCAGCACTTCCGACCACGCATAGAGCGTGTCGCCGGCGAAGAGCGGATTGACGTGGCGGCCGCCATTGATGGCGATCATAAGCTGTGCGTTGGCGAGGCCGTTGAACGCGAGCGCGCGCGCGATCGAAATGGTGACGCCGCCATAGATGAGGCGCTTGCCGAAGCGTGACTCTTTCTGCGCCAACGCGTCGAAATGCACTTTCGCGGTGTTCTGATAGAGGCGCGTGGCGAGCTGATGCTCGGCCTCCTCCACGGTCATGCCGTCGACGTGATCGATTTTTTCACCGATCTCGTAATCTTGTAATCCGTACCGTGAACCGGCTAGCGCGAAATCGTACTGACTGAAATCGATGCCTTGCGGCAGAACGAGGTCCGGCACCAACACCGATGACGCTGGTGTCTTCGGCGGCGCGTCGGTCACTTCAGCGCTGGCGTCGCGCTTATTGACCATCACCCAGCGCACATAAGAGAGCACCGGAATTTCATCTTGGTTGAAGCCGGTCGTGCGCACGGTGACGACGCCGGTTTTGCCGTTGGAGTTTTGCTTCACGCCCAACACCTCGGAAACGGCGTTCAGCGTGTCGCCGGCATAGACCGGCGCCAGGAAGCGGCCCTCGGCGTAGCCGAGATTGGCGACGGCGTTGAGCGAAATGTCCGGCACGGTTTTGCCGAACACGGTGTGAAACACGAGCAGCGGATCGACAGGCGCGCCGGGCAGCCCGCAATTCTGCGCGAAGCTATCGGCGCTGAAGAGCGCGTAGCGCGAGCCGGTCAGCGCAATGTTCAGCGCGACATCGCCCTCCGTGATCGTCTTCGGCGTCGCGTGCGCGATGATTTGGCCTTGGCGAAAATCTTCAAGGAAATTGCCGGGATTGGATTTGGTCATGAGGTCACCACAGGACAACTTGAACGAGTGAAGCTACCGCAAAAACTGTGTCCCGCCATGTGCGCCGCGTCGAACTGAGCGCCCACCTGGGTATAGAACGACCTCAACAGCCAAATTGGCAAACTGTGTCGACATGGGCTCAAGAGCGAACTCGACATAGGGAATGATGCCTCGCGCTCCAGATCTATACTTAATTTCCCCGCTTAGGCGTTCAACGTGCTTGCACAAGCGCCATTCCCTCTCCTCCGCGAATGACGGATGCTTGTGATAGACCGCTTCACGCAACAGAAGCCCCAAGAAGATCTGCTGAGCGATTTGCGTCGCACCGATATCGCCTTCGTTTTGCAACCAAGATCCATACTCGGAAGTGCTCATGCCCGCTTCGATCTGCACAGCAATCTTCGCGGCGGTTTCTTCCGGACCGTAGTTCACCGATCGAAACGTAAATTCCTGCTTGTCCGCCACGCTCAAAATATGTTGCCGCGAAAATCCAATCGCGAACCCCTGAGAGCCCGTGTACGCGCGCCACTGACTCAACAAGTCACGCTTTTCGCTAAACGATGCAACAAACTGCCAAGCGTAGGGCGGCGGAGCTTTCTTGAGCAACGCTGCGGGCTTAGTGAATCGGGAGTCGGTCGCCAACACCTTCGAAACATTGTCGAAGAAGTATCCAACCTCCAGGTAGTCGTTGAGCAAACGAATATCGGAAGCCCAAAGTGCCTTGGCTTCTCGAATTCCCAGGAAGCCGGCCGCGTTGGTGTAGTGATACACCAACCCCTCCCGATCAGGCAGCGGGGGTAAATTTGGCAGACTCAAGGCCCGATTGCCTCAGCCATCGCTACCAGCCGCTTCGCTTCTTCCAAGTGCAGCAGCTCCGTCATTTTGCCATCGACCTTGATCACGCCCTTCCCGACGTTCTCCGGCAGCGCGAAGGCGGCGATCACGGCGCGAGCGCGTGCCAATTCTTCAGGGTGCGGGGCGAAGATCAGATTGGCGGCGTCGATCTGGCTGGGGTGGATCAGGGTTTTGCCGTCATAGCCAAACTCCAGGCCTTGGCGGCATTCGGCGACCAGGCCTTCGCTGTCGGCGATGTCGTTGAAGACACCGTCGATCGCGCTGATGCCTTCGGCGCGCGCAGCGAGCACGGCGAGCGAGAGCGGTGCATAGAACGCGGCGCGGCCATTGCTGGCGCGGGCGCGGGTTTCCTTGGCGAGATCGTTGAGGCCGAGCACGAAGGCGGAGAGCCGCGTCTTCCGCGCGCACGCTGCGATCTCGGCGATGTTGAAGAACGCGCGCGGCGTTTCGATCATGACCCAGAGCGTGGCGCTGTCGGGAAAGCCGGCGGCGGTCATCGCGTTGTCGAGGGCGATCACTTCCTCGGCGCTGCTGACCTTCGGCGCAAGCAAACCGTCCGGCTTCGCCGAGCCTGCGGCGACGATGTCGTCCTTGCCCCAGGGCGTCGACAGCGCGTTGGCGCGGACAATGATCTCACGCTTGCCATAGCCGCCGCCTTTGACGGCGTTAACGACTTGCGTACGCGCGTCTTCTTTCGCTTCGGGCGCGACGGAATCTTCGAGATCGAGTAGAAGCACGTCGGCGGGCAGCGTTTTCGCCTTCTCCAAGGCTTTCGCATTTGCGCCGGGCATATAAAGACAGGAACGGCGCGGCCGTGCGGACATCGTACTTGCTCTCAGACGGCGCGCGGGCGACCATCGCGGGCGCGCCAAATGACGAGGTTCTTGCCGCGTGAAGACGGTTTTGTCGATCCAGTCTCAGGTCGCGGGCGCACGCGTGGGCAATTCTGTCGCGGCCTTCGCCATGGAGCGGCTAGGCGTGCGCGTGTTGCAGCTGCCGACGGTGCTGCTGGGTCGCAGGCCCGACCATGGTCCACCCGGCGGCGGCCCCATTCCCGCCGCGACCTTGAGCGCGATGATCGAAGGCTTGGCGGCGGATGGCGTGTTGGCCGAGGTCGATGCGGTGCTGAGCGGCTATTTGGGCGCGGCGGATCATGTTGGCGTGGTGCTCGACGCGGTGGAGCGCGTGAAGGCGGCGAACGCGAAGGCTGTATTCGTGTGCGATCCGGTGCTGGGCGATGATGGCAAATTATTCGTGCGCGACGAGATCGCGGACGCAGTGGTGAATGGGTTGTGGCGCCATGCCGATTGGCTGACGCCGAATGTGTTCGAGCTTGGGTTGTTGACTGGCCGGACGGTCGACTCACTCGAAAGTGCGCGCGAGGCGGCGCGGTTTGTGGGCAAGCCAGTGCTCTGTTCCTCAATTCGGACTGCGTTGGGACTTGGCAATCTGCTGGCGGCGCCGACGGGCGATTGGTTTTGCGAGACCCCGCGTTTACCGCGCGCGCAGAAAGGCGCCGGCGATTTGCTGAGCGCGCTTTATGTGGGGCGGCGCGTCCGCGGCGATGCGCTGGTGGTGGCGCTCGAAGGCGCGACGGGGTCCGTCTATGACGTGATCGTGCGCTCGCTGGCGGCGGACAGCGAGGATTTGTTGTTGCCGGCGGCGCAGGAGCTGCTGGAAGAACCGGTGACGTGGCCGCGCGCGCGGTCGTTGGAGCGAGTTTGATGGTGGAAGGCTATGTCGCGCCGGGGTTCGAGCGCGTGCGCGAGGCGTTCGCGGCGGGCTTGAGCGAGGAACTCGGCGCGGGCTTTGCCGCCGTGCGCGATGGCGAAGTTGTGGTCGACCTTTGGGGCGGATGGGCCGATCGCGCGCAGACCAAGCCCTGGGCTCGCGAGACGATCGTGCCGGTCTATTCCACGACCAAAGCAATCAGCGCGATCGTGATGGCGTGGCTCTATGATCGCGGCTTGCTTGAGTACGAGGCGCCAACGGCGAAACTCTGGCCTGAGTTTGGCGTACTTGGCAAAGATAAAGTCACGGTCGCGCAGACGCTGGCGCACATGGCCGGCGTGCCGGGATTTCTCGAACCGATCGATCCCGATTTGTGGCTCGATCCGCCGGCCTGCGCGGCTGCACTGGCGGCGCTTGAGCCTCTTTGGGAGCCCGGCACGGCGAGCGGCTATCATCCGCTGAGCTGGGGCTATTTGGCCGGCGAGATGGCGCTGCGCGCCTCGGGACGTTCGGTGGGCGCAATTCTACGTGAAGAGATTTGCGGCCCGCTGGGCATCGATTTTCAGATTGGCACGCCGGAGAGTGAGCACCATCGCGCGGCGGAGATGAAGAAGCCGTCGCGTCCCGGCGATTTCAACGAGATCACGCCGCCGGTGAAGGCTGCGTTCTTCAGCCCCTGGGCCGCGCCCGTGCGCGGGTCTACGCAATGGCGGCGGATCGAGATCCCGTCGGCGAACGGACATGGCGGCGCGCTGGCGGTGGCGCGTTTGTATGAAGTGTATGCGACCGGCGGCCTGATCGGTGCGAGCCGGGTGCTGTCGCAGCACGCGTTCGACGCGCTGACGACGCGACGTTTCATGGGCGATGATCTGGTGCTGCCCTTCAACGTCGATTGGCGCACCGGCGTGCTGGGCAATTCGAACAAGATCTACGGGCCGAATGTCGAAGCGTTCGGGCATTCAGGCGCGGGTGGTTCGGTGGGCTTCGGCGATTCCGTTGTCGGCGTTTCGGTCGGCTACGTGATGAACAAGCAATCGCACCACATCATGGGCGATCCGCGATCGCTGAAGCTGATCGAGGCGCTCTATTCTTGTTTATGACGGAGCGTGGCGTCGCGCTTCGACAGGCTCAGCGTGACGCCAAGTTTGCCAGTGATGCGAACTCAAGCGTCAGCCTGAGCTTGTCGAAGGCGGCGTAGCTACGCGCCTATGACGCGCGCAGGAAGCGCGGCTTTTCGTCGGGCGCGAGCACAGCGCAGGTGAGCGGGCCGCCGAAGCAGGCGCCAGTGTCGACATTGATGCGGCGCGGATTGATGTCCGGCTCCTTGTCCAGCGTGGGCGTGTGGCCGTGCACGACCATCAACCCCTCCAATTCGGGGCGGTTTGGCCAGAGGCGTTCGTTGTAGAATTTGCGCGAGCGGGTCCAGATGCGGATGCCGTCTGGGCATTGGGGAAAGCGGGCGGGATCAATGCCGGCATGGACGAAAACGAGGCCGCGCGCCTCGTCGCGGGCGATCGAGGACAGGCCGCGCATCCACTTCACGTGATCGGCGTCAATGGCGTCGCGCCAATGCTCGCGGGCGCCATTGGCCCGCTGATAGGAGCGGATCGTGTCGTCGCCGCCATTGGTGGCCCAATGATAGAGCCCCAACGTTTCGTCGCGCTCATAGGCGTGGATCATCAGCTCTTCGTGATTGCCTTTGATGACGATCGCCTCGCCTTCCGCTTCGGCCCTCATCGCGCGCGCGACGACGGCGCGGCTGTCGGGCCCACGATCGATGAGATCGCCCAGGAAGACAATCATGTGGCGCGCGCCGACGCGCCGCGCATCTTCTCGAATCGCATCGTGCAGGCGTTCGAGCTTATCGGCTTCGCCGTGGACGTCGCCGATGGCGTAATAGATGCGGTCACTCATTGAGTGTTGGCGCGACGCAACGTGTCCCATGCGAAGAAGATAAGGCCGACCCAGATCAGAGCAAAACTAACAGCGCGTAAGGTCGTGAAGGGTTCACCGAAGGCCAAACCGGTCGCGAATTGAAGCGTCGGCGCGAGGAATTGCAGCAGACCGAGCGCGGTGAAGCTGACGCGGCGCGCGCCAAAGGCGAACGCCATTAGAGGAATGGCGGTGACTGGTCCGGCGAGGGCGAGCAAGCCCAGGTGCGACCAGGAGCTGTTGAACGCGAGCGGGACGTCGCTCGCCGTCCACATCAGCAGGCCCACGGCGACGGGCGCGAGCGCGATGCTTTCAACGAAAAGCCCGGTTGCCGCGGGCACGGCGGCGCGCTTGCGGATGACGGCGTACACCGACCAAGTGCCGCAGAGCGCTAGTGCGGCCCAAGGCGGCGCGCCGAGCGCGATCCCCTGCACGATCACGCCGATGAAGGCGAGCGTGAGCGCGATGATCTGCGGCGTGCGTATTTTCTCTTTGAAAAAGAGCACGCCGACGGCGACGCTGACGAGCGGCGCGAGGAAATACGCGAGCGAGGATTCAATGACGCGGGCTTGCAGCACCAGCCAAACGTAGAGGCCCCAATTGAAGAAGATGAAGAAGGCCGACGCGACCAGCGTCAGGAACATTTTCGGGCGGAACGCGGCGGCGAGTTCGCGCAGACCTGTCCGCCAACCGCTCATAATGAAGACGGCGGCGAGAGCGGCCGGCGCGCACCAGAGGATACGCTGCGCCAATACCTCGCGCACGTCGGCGAAGCTGAGCAGCTTCAGATAGAGCGGCAGGAAGCCCCAGATTAAATAGGCGGACGCAGCGGCGATAAAGCCGGCGCGACGATCCGCGTCCGATGGCGATACTGGCAGTGCGGCGTCGGTCATGCGGCGGGGAGTCCGTAAGGATTGGTGTTGCGTTTATGCATTAGCCGATGCGGCTCTTCGATCGCGGTAAAGCCGAGCTTCTCATAGACGCCGTGCGCGTCGCGTGTGCCGAGCAACCAGCGGCGGAGATTGCCAAGTTCGGGATGCGCCTGGAATGCCCGCACGAGATCGCGGGCGATGCCTTGGCCTTGGTGCGCGGGCAGCACAATCACGTCGCAGAGCCAAGCGAAGGTGGCGCGATCGGTGACGAGACGCGCAAAGCCGATCAACGCGCCGCTTTGATCGCGCGCGATGGCGCAAATGGAATTGGCAGCGGCTTTCGCCACAACCTCACGCGGGATGCCCGGCGACCAATAGGTCTCCGACAGCACGGCGTGAATGATATCAATGTCCGTTTGTGACGGCTGTTCGATCGCGATGGCGGCCATGCATTCCCCTCATGCTCCAGATAGGGAACGCGCGTGCATTCCGCACGCGCTGAGCGGCGAAACGCACAACACGTTTTGTAACAAAGCATGTCAGCGCGGCTCACAACTGACTCTGACGTCGCGCTTAGACGGGCTGAGCGTGACGCTCCTTTATTGCCGATGCCAGAATAGCGTCACCCTGAGCTTGGGCCTTTCCTTCCAATAGGCGCTCAGTCCGAGTCGCCCTGAGCTTGTCGAAGGGCGACGCGGAAGCTCTGTCCTAAGCCGCCGCCAAGCGCTTGAACAAACCGCGATTGAGCATGAGCTCGGCGATTTGCACGGCGTTGAGAGCGGCGCCCTTGCGGAGGTTGTCGCTGACGCACCAGAGCGAGAGGCCGTTCTCGACCGTGGTGTCTTCACGCACGCGCGAAACATAAGTGGCGAACTCGCCGACGGCCTCCACCGGCGTGATGTAGCCTTCGTCTTCGCGGCGATCGACCAGCACGACGCCCGGCGCTTCGCGCAAGATCTCCTGCGCCTCTTCGGCGCTGATCGGGTTCTCGAACTCGACATTGATCGCTTCGGAATGGCCGACGAACACTGGCACACGCACGCAGGTGGCGGTGAGCTTGATCGAGGGATCCATGATCTTCTTGGTCTCGACCATCATCTTCCACTCTTCCTTCGTGTAGCCGTCCTCCATGAACACATCGATGTGCGGGATGACGTTGAAGGCGATCTGCTTGGTGAATCTCTCTTTCACCAGTTCGTCATTGACGAAGAGGCCGCGCGTTTGCGTCCAGAGCTCATCCATCGCGTCCTTGCCGGCGCCGGAGACGGATTGATAGGTGGCGACGACGACGCGCTTGATCTTGGCGCGGTCGTGCAATGGCTTCAGCGCGACGACGAGTTGGGCGGTCGAACAATTCGGGTTGGCGATGATGTTGAGCTTGTCATAGCCGAGCACCGCGTCCGGGTTCACTTCCGGCACGACCAGCGGCACGCGCGGATCCATGCGCCAAGCGCTCGAATTGTCGATGACGACAGCCCCCGTCGCACCGATCTTGGGCGACCATTCCTTCGACACTGACCCGCCGGCGCTCATGAGCACGAGATCGACGCCAGAAAAATCAAAGGTTTCGAGGTCTTTGCATTTCAGCGTCTTGTCGCCGTAGCTGACTTCCACGCCGACGGAGCGGCGCGAGGCGATGGCGATCACCTCATCGGCCGGGAACAGCCGCTCTTCCAAAATGGTGAGCATTTCCCGACCCACATTGCCGGTGGCGCCGACGACGGCTACGCGCAAACCCATCGAAATCCCTCCAACGGCCGGCTTCCTGCCCAACCGCGTGCTTCGCTACCTAAGGAAACTCCCCCCTCTTTCCAAGCTGGGAGGAGACAATACGATCGCGGCCGATCTAGGATCGGCGCGGCCGTTTCGGGGGAAGCATCATGGTCGACGCCGCCGCCAATCTGGAAATCTACAAATTGCTGGTCGAGGATGTCCGCGACGCGCGCAGGGCGCGCCGCGAGCTGTCCAACGTGTTCACGACCCTCAACCTCGCCGGCATCGGCGCGCTGGGGTTCCTCTCCAGCCCCGAGGGGATGGACAATCCGGTTCTGTTCACGCTCTGCGCGCTGGCGCTGGCGTTCACCTGCATCATTTGGCGCACGTCCAATTCCTATTACACCGCGCTGCTCGCCGCGAAGTACAAGAACATCTATGCGTTCGAAGATGCGCTTGGCGTGCACCCGATCCGTGACGAATGGGAGATGATCACGGGCAAGCGGCGCGCCGTTAAATGGTGGTCGATGGAGCGCGCGATGCCGCTGCTTTTCATTCTCGGCTACGCGATCTTCTTCGCCGTGCATGTCGGCGGCGTGGATTTCGGCACATGGCTCGACGGCTTGCAGGACGCTTTCGCGAGCGTCCTGCAGGGCCTCGGGCTGCGCTGACCTCAGCACGCGACGGCCTCGCGGGCGCCCACGCCCCGCTCCATCGCCGGCGCATAGCGCATGCGCTTTGCCGGCACGCGGGCGTTGCGCCCGAGCGAATAGAGGGTCTCGGTCTCGCCTGTGTAGGCGAAGCCGCCCTTCTCCAGCACGCGGCCTGACGCAGGGTTATCGACAAAGTGACCTGCCTGCAGCGGGCCCAAGCTTTGCGCCGCGCTGACGAAGCCGCGCAACGCCTCGGTGGCGTAGCCTTGGCCCCAATAGGGACGGCCGAACCAATAACCGACTTCAAAGCTGTCATCCCCGCGCTTGTGCGCGCCGATCACGCCCACCAAGCCTTCGCCCTCGACATCCGCGGCGAACACGAAATCAGCGCCCAGCGGCGCGCGCGCGTTGAGCGTCATGATCCAGCCTTCGGCGGCGCATTCAAGATACGGCACTGGCGCGCGCAAAATCATGCGCGCGACGCCGGGATCGCCGGCGAAGCGCGCCACGCGGCCCGCATCGCTCATGCGCAGCGGCCTGAGCCGCAACCGTTCTGTCTCGATCTCAATCACGTCCCGCATGCGAGCCTCCTTTGGCTCTGGCTAGCGCGGGGCATGAAAAAAGGGGCGCCTTGATCCGGGCGCCCCACGCTATTTCGGGAACCGGATCGCCCTGTTGTTCAGGCGATCCGGAGAAGTCGTTCCGTTTCGCCTATTCCGCCGCGGCCATAATCGGCGCGATGGATACGTACGTGCGGCCGTCGCGTTTCGTCGCGAACGCCACTTTGCCTTCACAGAGGGCAAAGAGCGTGTGATCGCGGCCGAGGCCGACATTATTGCCCGGATGGAATTTGGTGCCGCGCTGGCGCACGAGGATTTCGCCGCCATTGACGGACTGGCCGCCAAAACGCTTCACGCCCAGGCGTTGACCCTGCGAGTCGCGACCGTTGCGAGAGCTGCCGCCTGCTTTTTTATGCGCCATGACGTCCTCGTACGAACCTTAATGGGCCTGTTGGCTTTGCTTAGCCGATGGCCGTGATCTTGATGTGGCTTTCGGTCTGACGGTGACCGATCTTGCGGCGATAGGTGTTGCGACGACGCTTTTTGAACACCGTGACCTTGTCGCCCTTCTTGGTTTCGATCAGCTCGCCCGTGACCTTCACGCCGGCAACGTCCTTGCCGAGCTTCACGGTGCTGCCGTCGCCCGTCATCAGAACGCTGTCGAAGGTGATCTTCGCGCCCGCATCGCCTTCGAGCTTTTCGACGACGATCACGTCGTCCTTGGCCACCCGGTATTGCTTGCCGCCCGTTTTGATAACCGCGAACATGACTTCCTGCCTGGTTAGCGCGCCCGAAGGCGCGCCCCGAAAAACGTAAACGCGCCCGCAGCGAAGCTCGCGCGGGCGGGGAGCGGGGATATAGAGGCAGCGCCCAGCCCTCGTCAACCGCGTTTGGAGAGCTTTTCTGGCGTTTTCAGCGGCTCGTTTCGGGGTTCGGACGGGCGGTATCCGGCGCCGACCAGGCGACACGGAGACCTGGCGGGCGCAGACGCAAGAGACGCCCCTCACACCGACACAAGGCGGATTGATCCCGTGCGAGCCTTCCACTAAACCCACGCGCTCCGGAGAGGTGGCAGAGTGGTCTATCGCACCGCACTCGAAATGCGGAGTACTCGCAAGGGTACCGTGGGTTCGACTCCCACCCTCTCCGCCAGATTGCTCCTTCTCGCCTAATCGTCGCACTGGGCCTTCGGGTAGGTCCGCGGGAACGCGATCGGCAGTTCATTTAGTGCGGGACGGGCGGCAGAGCGAAAACACCGGCGGTCCAATTAATGCGCGGCTCCCCACGTCGCGCCCGCTTTCGCTTCCACTGTCAATGGCACGCTGAGCGCCGCCGCCGGCTCTGGCGCGGCTTCCATCACGGTTTTCGCGAGTTTGCACAGCGCGTCGGCTTCTTCCTTCGGCGCCTCGAACACGAGTTCGTCGTGCACTTGGAGCAGCATGCGGGCTTTGAGGCCGCTGCGGGCGAGCGCGTCGGGCAGACGCACCATGGCGCGGCGGATGATATCGGCGGCGGCGCCTTGGAGCGGCGCGTTGATCGATTGGCGTTCGCCGAAGGCGCGCTCTTGCGCGTTCTTGGATTGCACGCCTTTGACCCAGATCTTGCGACCGAAAATGGTTTTCACATAGCCGTTGGCGCGCGCGAACGTCTTGGTGGTTTCCATGTAGTCGCGGATGCCGGGGAAGCGTTCAAAATAGCGCTTGATATACGCGCCCGCTTCTTCGCGGCCAATGCCGAGATTGCGCGCCAGGCCAAAGGCGGAAATGCCGTAGATGATGCCGAAATTGATCGCCTTGGCGTTGTTGCGGATGTCCTTCGGCATGCCCTCGACCGGCACGCCGAACATTTCCGACGCCGTGCGCGCGTGAATGTCGATGCCGTCGGCGAAGGCTTGCTTCAGCTGCGGAATGTCGGCGACGTGCGCGAGCAGCCTGAGTTCGATCTGCGAATAATCGGCGCTGACCAGTAGATTGCCCTTCTCGGCGATGAAGGCTTCGCGGATGCGGCGGCCTTCTTCGGTGCGGATCGGGATGTTCTGCAGGTTCGGGTCGTTGGACGAAAGCCGGCCCGTTGTGGTTGAGGCGAGCGCGTAGCTTGTGTGTACACGGCCGGTTTGCGGATTGATGGCTTGGCCGAGCGCTTCGGTGTAGGTGCTGCGCAGCTTGGAGAGCTGGCGCCATTCGAGCACTTTGGCTGGGAGTTCGTGTTGCTCGGCGAGGTCTTCGAGGATGCTCGCGTCCGTGGACCAGGCGCCGGTTTTGGTTTTCGAGCCGCCTTGCAGCTTCAATTCGTCGAACAGAATTTCGCCGAGTTGCTTGGGCGAACCCAGATTGAATTCCTTGCCTGCGAAACCGTACGCCTCCTGCTCGTATTGCAGCATGCGCTGCGCGAAATCGCCGGAGAGGCGCGACAGCATGTGCGGATCGATCTTGATTCCCTCACGCTCCATCGCCGCCAGCACCGGCGGCAGCGGGCGTTCGAGCGTCTCATAGACGGTGACGAGGCGTTCGCTGGCGAGAAGCGGCTTCAGCTTGCGCCAAAGACGAAGCGCAGCGTCAGCATGCTCCGCGGAATAGATCGCGGCTTTCTCAACGGGCGCGGCTTCGAAGCCGATTTGCGCTTTGCCCTTGCCGATGACATCGGCAAGCGAGGCGACCTGGTGGCCAAGGTGCTTTTCTATGAGCGAAGCTTTGTCGTGATCATCCATGCCGCCATAGAGCGCATAGGAGATCAGCATCGGATCGTCGTAGGGCGCGAGCGTGATTCCATGCTTGGCGAACAGCGCGATGTCCCATTTAATGTTGAGGCCGATTTTTTGGACGGAAGCGTCCTCCAGGAACGGCTTCAACGCCGCGAGCGCGGATGGGAAC
Organism: Vitreimonas sp.; assembly: GCF_036392335.1. Classification (NCBI taxonomy): domain Bacteria; kingdom Pseudomonadati; phylum Pseudomonadota; class Alphaproteobacteria; order Hyphomonadales; family Hyphomonadaceae; genus Vitreimonas; species Vitreimonas sp. The sequence continues at coordinate 59,479 of NZ_DASVYD010000064.1, read as the reverse complement.
GGGATTTGCGGGCCGCTGTCGCCACCCGAAGCGCCGGGGTCGGGTTGTTCGGCGGCGAACAATTCGCCCGCACGCGGATCGGTGCCGCGATGGCCAAGTGGGACGTAGATCGCGTCATTCGCGCCGAGCGAAAGCGCGATGCCAACCAACTGCGCGCGGGCGGCGTCGAAGCAATCCGCTTCGGTGTCGATGCCGACCGCGCCGGCCTTGAGGGCGCGCGCGACGTAACGCTCGAGCGCGGGCAGATCGCGGACGATCGTGTAGGCGTCGCGTTTGAACTCAGTTTCGACTTCGTCGACCACCGGGCCACCACTCGCATGCGGCAGGGCGCTCGCCGGCGTCATGGCGCCCGCTGCGTATTGCGCGACGATCTGGGCGCCCTTCTCCTTAGCGTAATGCTCGCGCACGCGCCGCCCCAGCGTGCGGAATTCCATCGCATCGAGGAATTGCAGCAGCATAGACGGGTCGGGTTCGCGCACGGCGAAATCCTCCCACTTCTCCTCGACCGGCACGTCATCCTTCAAGGTGACGAGTTCGCGCGAGAGACGGATTTGGTCGGCGAAATTTATCAGAGTTTCGCGGCGTTTGGGCTGTTTGATTTCGTGGGCCCGCTCCAGGATCGCGTCGAGCGAACCGAACGTGGCCATCAATTCCGCAGCGGTCTTCGGGCCGATGCCGGGGGCGCCGGGCACGTTGTCGACGCTGTCGCCGATCAAGGCCTGCACATCGATGACTTTGTCGGGCGTGACGCCGAACTTTTCAAGCACGGCTTCGACGCCGAGCGGCTTTTGCTTCATCGGGTCGTAGAGCTGAATCGCGCCATCGCTGACGAGCTGCATCAAATCCTTGTCGCTGGATACAATCTTCACGACAGCGCCCGCCGCCGCCGCTTGGCGCGCATAGGTCGCGATCAGATCGTCGGCTTCGAAGCCGCCCATTTCGATGCACGGCAGATTGAACGCGCGCGTGGCGTCACGGATCAGCGGAAATTGCGGCACCAGATCTTCCGGCGCCGGCGGACGATGCGCTTTGTATTCGGGATAGAGCGCGTTGCGGAACGTCACTTCGCTCTTGTCGAAGATGACGGCGAGGTGCGTGGGCGCCTCGCTGCCCTTCATCTCCTCCAGGAATTTCCACAGCATGTTGCAAAAGCCGGCGACGGCGCCGACGGAGAGCCCATCGCTCGCGCGCGTCAGCGGCGGCAGTGCGTGATAGGCGCGGAAAATGTAGCCGGAGCCGTCAATCAGGAAGAGCCGGGGCGAAGTCGATTTAGCCATGCCCCTATCTAGGGGTTTCCGTTGTGTCAGACACCCCCGAATTTGGGCAACAGGCCGCCTCGATGCGACAGACTTGACGGACGCCTGCCCGCGCAGCGATCGCCACGCAGGTCAGCTCCCGCTCGCTAAGCGAAGCGGCGGCACGATCGGGGTACAGGTACTGCAGCGCCGCATGCAAGGGTGTGTCGCCGTGCATGTTCACAGCGCGCATTTCGCACTGCGATAGATAGGCTCCGCGATAAATCGAGAATCCCAGCTGCCGCAAGCCGCCCGTTACGTATGCGCACGATCGCCCTAGCCCCGCCGCAGCGCAGGCATGACGATAGACGCCAAGTTCAACGTCACGATCCGATTGTAGCGCGCGGAACGATCGCGGGTGATCTGATGGGTACGCGTTCGGCGCTCGCTCGCACTGGGATTCCAGCGGTAAGCTCGCGTAGCCCGCTCTCGCCTGCTCAAGAACAGGACGAGCGGAGAGCCACAACGTAGCCGCCGCCGCGATAGCGCAAGCGCCAACGAGCGCGAGGAGGCCAACAATCCAACGGGTCATGCGTCCAACGCCTCATCCTCCCACAATCCGCAGCGCCTTCCCAGGCGGCAGGCTTTTACAATCCAGGCTTCGTAGGTAGCGTCACGCGAAATTGTGAGGATGCCCGAGATGAGCGCGCAAGATCCGAAGCGAATTCCTGTTATCGCCGCGGTCGGCGAATACGTGGATCGGCCCGCTTCGCTCGATGTGTCGCTGGAGCCGGTGGCGCTCATGGAGCGCGCGATTCGGGCGTGCGAGTCGGACGCAGGCGCGGCGCTGGCGCCGGAGATCAACCTGATCAGCCTGATCGGATTGATCAGTTGGCCTTATCGCGACCCGGTGGCGCTGCTCTGCGAGAAGCTTGGCATCGCGCCCGCGGAACGCGTGAATGCGAGCATGGGCGGCGAAACGCCGGTGCGTCTGGTGCACGAAGCGGCGGTCCGGATCGCCAAGGGTGAAGCGCTGGTGGCCGCGATCGTCGGCGGCGAGTCGAGCAGCTCAAGCGGACGCGCCCGCAAGCAAGGCGCGAAATTACCGTGGACGCGCGCCGCGAAACCTGAAGAGACCGTGCGGTTCCCCTCAAGCCGGTTTGCGATGAGCGATGTCGCCAAGCAGCTCGGCATCATGGACCCGGCGCAAGTTTATCCCTTCTACGAAAACGCGACGCAGGTCGCCTGGGGGCAGACGCCAGCGCAGGCGCAGCGCGAGTCAGCGCAGCTGTGGGCGCGCTACGCGGAAGTGGCGGCGACCAATCCGTCAGCGTGGATCCAGACTTCGCCAAGCGCTGAGACCATCGAGACAGTCAGCGCCGACAACCGCATGATCAATTGGCCCTACCCGAAGCTGATGGTGGCCAATCCTTCGGTGAACCAAGGCGCGGCGATCGTGGTGATGAGCCTCGCCAAGGCGCGCGACTTGGGGATCGCCGACGACACGCTGATCCACATTTGGGGCGGCGCGTCGGCGATTGAGCCGGAAGATTATCTGCTGCGCGATCGCTACGATCATTCGACGGCGCAGCAAGCAGTGTTGGACAAAGCGGTCACGCTCGCGGGCGGCGATGCAGCCAAGTTCAAACACATGGAGCTTTATAGCTGCTTCCCGGTGGTGCCGAAGATGGCGCTGCGGACTTTGGGGCTCGACGCGAACAAGGTCGCGCCAACGGTCGCGGGCGGCCTCACCTTCTTCGGCGGACCGCTCAACAATTATATGAGCCACGCGATTGCAGGCATGGCGCGGGCGCTGCGCGCGCATCCCGGTGAGCTTGGCCTGATCTATGGCCAGGGCGGCTATGTGAACAAGCATCACGCGCTGATCGTGAGCACCAATCCGCCGCCGGCGCCAATGGCGACAGACTATTCGGTGCAGACGATTGCGGACGCGGCGCGCGGGCCTGTGCCGCCGCTGGCCGAGAATTATGCGGGGCCGGTGACGATAGAGACCTACACCGTGACCTACGCGCGCGATGGCGGGCCGCTGTCCGGCATCGTCATTGCGCGCACGCCGGATGGCGCGCGGGTGATGGCGCGGACGCCAGCGGAAGATCGCGCGACCATCGAAGCGCTGACCTCGATGAGCAAGTCGGCGATTGGCGCGGGCGGCCATGTGCAGATCGACGTGTTCGGCAAGCCGACGTTCAATCTCGGCAAAGAGCCGCGCCGTCGCGAACGCAAAGGCTGTCTTGTCGAAAAGGACGGGCATCTGACGATCGTGACGATCAATCGCCCCGACTCGATGAACGCGCTTGACCCAGACACGAACGCGGAGCTGGCGGAGATTTTTGACGAGTTCGCCGCCGATCCCGAGCAATGGGTCGCCATCCTGACGGGCGCGGGCGATCGCGCGTTTTCCTCGGGCAATGATCTGAAGGAAACGGCGCGGCGCATGGCGCGCGGCGAACCGTTGGAAACGCCGGTATCGGGCTTTGCCGGCATCACCTCGCGCTTCGATTTGAACAAGCCCCTGATCGCGGCGGTGAATGGCGTGGCCATGGGCGGCGGCTTTGAGATCGCGCTGGCGTGCGACCTGATCATCGCGTCGGACAAAGCAACATTCGCGTTGCCGGAGCCGAAAGTCGGGCTTGCGGCGCTGGCGGGCGGCTTGTTGCGGCTGCCGCAGCAAATTGGGCTGAAGCAAGCGATGGGCATGATCCTGACGGGGCGGCGCGTCAGCGCCGAAGAAGGCCACGCCTTGGGCTTCGTCAACGAGATTGCGCCGGCGGATCAGCTGATGGCGGTCGCGCGGCGCTGGGCCGATGAGATCATGGCGGTGAGCCCGATGTCGCTGCGTGCGTCAAAGGAGATTGTACGCAACGGATTGGCCACGGCGGATATCGCCGAAGCGTATGCGGCGCAGAGCCAAGCGCCGGCCGTGCGCGCGCTCTTCAAATCCGCCGACATGCGTGAAGGGCCGTTGGCGTTCGCGCAGAAGCGCCCGCCGCGCTGGACCGGCAAGTAGGCGCACGCAACCCGGAATGGGCCAAAAACCGGATTGTGGGAAAATGGTGGACCCTAGCGGGATCGAACCGCTGACCTCCTGCATGCCATGCAGGCGCTCTCCCAGCTGAGCTAAGGGCCCATCGTCGCCAGCGCTTCAGCGAACCGAAGCACCCGGACTTGGGAAGCGCGGAAACTAGCCCCCGCGCCACATTCGTCAAGCGACCTTATCGGTTGCCGTCATCATCGTCCGCGTCGGGGACACCCAATTCGTCCTCGTCGAATTCTTCTTCATCATCGATCAGCGGCACGGTGTCGTCATCGGCGTCATCGCCGACGTCGCCTTCGTCTTCCGAAAAGCCCTCCGGAAGCTCATCGTCGTCGCTGGCCTTAACGTCCTCTTCCTCGTCGTCGCTAATGAGCGGCTCGGCTTCGGCGTCCTCGGCGTCGAGTTCGGGGGCCTCTTCGACCTCTTCTTCCTCGTCCTCGTCGTCGCCGCCCTTCTTCTTGGCGTCGACTTCGTCCTCATCGTCCTCGAGCGCCGGGTCATGCGTGGTCACGCGCGACCGGGTGCGGCGGGCGCGCACGCCCTCCTCGGCCGGGTCAAAAGCGGTGGTGCATTTGGGGCATACGGCCGGGCGCTTGCGCAGGTCGTAAAATCTCGCGCCGCAATTGGGGCAGACTTGCTTGTCGCCCAAGTCGGTCCTGGCCAAACGCCTCTCCATTCGCCTAGCGCAAAGGATTCCACACCCTTCACGCGGGGCGCTCGCTTGCCACCGTCCGGCGCGCCTGTCAAAAGCTTTGTCGTTCCCTTTTCAGTCTCCCCGCACAGAGGGCTTCTTCCCATGCGTCTCAGGGCGCGTTCCGTACGCCTGCTCAACGGCCAAGTCCGCCCGCCGAGCGACAAATCCATCTCCCATCGCGCGCTGATCTTCGGGGCTCTCGCCACCGGAAAGACCGAGGTCACGGAGCTCTTGGAGGCCGCCGATGTGCTCAATACGGCCCAGGCCGTGCGCCAACTGGGCGCGGGGGTCGACCAGATCGCGCCGGGGCGTTGGGTCGTGACCGGGGCGGGAGGCTTCCGCCAGCCGGCCGAAACGATTGATTGCGGCAATTCGGGTACGGCGGTCCGGCTATTGATGGGCGCTGTCGCCGGCTACAAGCTGAGCGCGCGTTTCGACGGCGACCAATCGCTGCGCAAGCGCCCTATGAACCGGGTCGTCGCGCCGCTCTCGCAGATGGGGGCGCGCTTTGACGGAGTCGAAAATCGGCTGCCGCTGATCGTGCACGGCGGCCAGCTCAAGGGCATTACATACCGCTCGCCGGTCTCGTCCGCGCAGGTGAAGTCCGCTGTTCTCTTGGCAGGTCTGCGCGCCGAGGGGGACACTATCGTCATCGAGCCGGAGCGATCGCGCGATCACACGGAACGCATGCTCGGCGTGTTCGGCGCCAATATCGACAGCGCGGAAATTGATGGCGGGCTGCACCCGCGCGTGCGCGCCAGCGCGCTCACGGCCGCGAACGTCTATGTGCCGGCCGACCCCTCTTCGGCGGCGTTCCCGGTGGCGGCGGCGCTGATCACCGGGAAGTCCGAGGTGCGCGTTCAGGACGTGCTGATCAACCCGCTGCGCCTAGGACTCTACGAAACGCTGCTTGAGATGGGCGCAAAGCTGCGCTTTGAAGAGCGGCGCGATCCGATCGGGGAGCCGATCGCCGACATCGTCGTGAGCGGCGGCGATTTGGTGGGCGTCACTCCGCCGCCGAAGCGCGCACCGTCGATGATCGACGAGTTTCCCATTCTGGCCGCCATCGGCGCATTCGCGGACGGCGAGACGCGCATAACGGGCGCCGCCGAACTGCGCGTAAAAGAGAGCGACCGCATCTCGTTGATGGTCGAAGGGCTGCGCGCGTGCGGCGTGGATGTCGAAGAGCTCCCAGACGGGCTCGTGGTGCGCGGACGCGGACGCAAGAGCGTGCGCGGCGGCGCGCAGATCCGCACCATGGGCGATCATCGCATCGCGATGTCGTTCCTGGTGATGGGCTTGGCGTCGAAAGAGCCGATCGTCGTCGATGACGCCGACATGATCGGCACCTCGTTCCCTGGGTTCACCGCCTTCATGCGCGGCTTGGGCGCCGACATCGAACAAGTCTGAGGCTTAGGGTAAATCTGAATTTTACCTAACACCTAGGCGCCTCCCTTAACGGCCCGTCGGCCATAGTCGCGCCAAAACAGGTGGGGCCAATGTTCGCCAGGGTGATGCGCACGCTATCGGCGTGCGCGCTTGTTATCTGCTTTGCCGGGACCGCCCAGGCGCAAGACAGCGCCGACTGGATCGTGCGCGGCGAAGCGCTGGCGCGCCGCATCGCGGCCGGCAATTTGTTCATCACGCAGGATGTGCGGCGCGAGCGCGAGGCGGAGCTGGGCCGACTGCACGGCCAGGAACGACTCCAAGCGCTTTATGACCTGGCTTCGGACGACTACGTCGCCTCCGATGGCGAAGCCGCCCTACGCTCGCTGGCCGCGCTCGAACGCGAAGCGGAAGCGCAGAGCAGCCGTCGCTTCCGTGCGCTCGCGGACGTTCTGCGCGCCTATGCGCCGGCGCTCGACGGCGACTACGTTTCCGCGCGTCGCAATCTGTCGCAGATGATGGCCCAAGAACGCGATCCGATGGTGCGTGCGGCGGGCGAACGCCTGCACGCCTATGCGCTCACCGATCTCGGCTTGTTCGCGAACGCCGTCGAAGCCGCCCGGGCCGGGCTCGTGGATCTCCCCGACAGCAGCGCTACGCGCTCGTTGCGCTCCGGACTGCATGACGCCCTCGCCTATAACGCCACGCGCATCGGCGATTATCGCACAGCGCTCCAGCATTTGGAGACGACCGTGGAGCTGGACACCGAGAGCGGCAAACCAGTGGACGGCTCCGTCATCGTGAACAACCTCGCGAGCATGTTCGCGCAGGCGGGCGCCCATGACGAGGCGCTACGGCTCGTGGCGATCCACCGTCAAATCTCCGAGCGCGCTGGTCAGCCTTCCGATCTATTCTTCACCAATCTGCTGTGCGCCAAGGTCAATTTTCTCGCCGGCCACTACCAGGCGTCGCTGCAATGCAGCGAGACCGGCCGCGCCATGGCCAACGCGCCGACAGAATATATGAGCCGGCTGCTTCTGTTCCACGTCCACGCACTGGCGCGGCTTGGACGCGCGGACGAAGCCCGTACGGCCTTTGAGTCCCTGCGCGCGCTAGCCGCGGCGCGTGGCGATCCCGGGCTCACCGAACGTCTCGACATCATCGAACCCGAGGTGCTGAGCGCCGAGGGCCGCCATGCCGAGGCCTTCGCCGCACTGTTGCGCGCGCATGAGGCGGCCGAGCGACTCTCCATGACGCGCTTCAATGACGGCGTACGCGAATTGCGCGCCAATCTCGAAAGCGAAGTCGCCGCCGCGGAGCAACGCGCCGAAGCGCAGGCGATGCGCTCGGAGATCCAGGCCAAGTCGCTTCAGGCGGCGCAGCTGGCCATCGTTCTGGGCGGTGTGCTCTTTTCCGGACTGCTGCTAATCGCCCTGCTGATCTATCGCAGCCGACGCAGCATGCTGGACGCAGTCGGTCGCGCGGAGGAAATTCTCGCCGGCCAAGGCGGCGCCGTTGCCAATGACCGCCGACGCGAGAGCCCGAACCAGCGTCTGCGCTTCATCCTGAATGAGATCGCTCAGCGCGACATCGAACTGAAGCGCGCCTTCGCAGAACTCGACAAGGCGCGCGTGGCCGCCGAGCAAGCCAACATCGCCAAATCCCAATTCCTCGCCACCATGAGCCATGAGCTGCGCACGCCGCTCAACGCCATCATTGGCTATGACGAGATGCTGATGGAAGCGGCGGAAGAACGCGGCGCGGACGACGAAGTGGACGACCTCAAGCGCATTCACAGCGCCGCACATCGCCTGCTGGCGATGATCAACGACATCCTCGATCTCTCGAAGATCGAAGCCGGCGCCGCCATGCTGGCGATCGAAACAATCAATGTCGAAGGTCTGGTGCAGGAGGTGATCGGCACGGTGACGCCAAGCGCCGCCGCCAACGGCAACGCGATCTCCGTTGATGTGCTGGCGCCGCTCGGCGTGGCGCAGACAGATGGCTTCAAACTCAGCCAATGTTTGCTGAACCTGATGGCGAACGCCGCCAAATTCACCAAGGACGGACACGTGAAACTGCGCGCCCATCGTGAAATCGCGGACGGCGCGGCTTGGCTGGTGTTCGAGGTGATCGACACCGGCATCGGCATCGCGCCCGAAGCGCAGGCCCGGCTGTTCCAACCGTTCGTGCAGGCCGACGCCACAACGACGCGGGCCTATGGCGGCACCGGCCTCGGTCTCGCCATCACCCGCCGCCTCGCGCGCCTAATGGGCGGCGACGTCACGCTGAAGAGCGCGCTCGGCAAAGGCTCGGCGTTCACGCTGCGCATCCCCGCGCACGCGCCGCCGGCTGTCGCCAACGACACAAGCGCCCGCGACGTCGCCGCTTAGGCCGCCGCGTCCGTGTCGGGCTTATCCTTGCGCGACAGTATCGCGGTGGCCGCGAGATCGCCGGTGACGTTGCCGAGCGTGCGGAAGATGTCGGGGATGATCTCGACCGCGATCAGGATGCCGAGCAATTCCGTCGGCACACCCATCGCCAAGCAGATCGGCGCGATCGAGGCGATGAACGACACCTGCCCCGGTAAACCCACCGCCGCGATCGACACGGCGTAGGCGACGACCAGCCCGACGCCAATCTGAAACGGCGTCGGCTCGATGCCATAGAGATGGGCGCAGAAATAGACCACGGCCAAATTCGCGACCGGGCTGGTGAAGCGGAACACGGCGACCGCTAGCGGCAGCACGACATCGGCGATACGCGCGGGGATGTCCAAACCGCGCAGCGCCGCATCGAGCATCGCCGGCAGCGACGCGAGCGACGATTGTGTGGACACCGCGATGGCCCACACGGGCGCCGCGGCCGCGGTGAAGCGGCCAATCGGTTGACGCCCCCAACTCACCGCAAGCAGCCATGCGACAATGGTGATGCCCAGCGTCACAGCCGAAACGATGATGACATATTGCGTGAGCACGCCGGCCGCCTCGAAGCCGGCGCGCAAGCCGACGCCCGTGCCCAGGGCGAAGACGCCGAACGGCCCCGCTATCAGCACCCACCGCACGATCACGATCATCGCCGCAGAGACGGCGCGGAAGAAAGTGACGATGGGATCACGCAGACCCACGTCCAGCTTCGTCACGGCGAAGCCGAAGAAGATCGAGAACACGACCACTTGCAACACCGCGTCTTCGGCGGCGGCGGTCACCGGATTGGACGGGGCTAAGCCCTGCAGCCACGAAACGAAGGTTGGCGGCTCGGTGATGGTCACCGCGTCGCCGCCAACGCTTGCCACAAAGGCCTGAGCTGCGGCGCCATCGACCGGCCACAGCTCAAGCAGGCCAAGCATAGCCGCGGTGGCGTAGGCGCCGGCCAAGAAGATCAAAAAGGTGAACAGCAGCACCGCTCGCGCGACAAGCCCGCCGGTCTTGGCCGTATCCGCGACGGACGCGACGCCGACGATGAGCAGCGACACCACCAGCGGCACGACCGTCATGCGCAGCGTGTTCAGCCAAAGCCCGCCGAACGCTTCGATCACTTCAACAGCGCTGATCACCGTTGGATTGGCGCTCGCCTTCGCCATCTCGCCGACAATGATGCCCGCGACGAGGCCTGCGAGTACGAGCAAACTGATACGTTTCAAAAGCGCCCCCGGCCTGACCCGCTACGCTGGTAGCCCAGGCCTGAACGCCGCGCCAGCGTGGTCAGGCCACCGGTTCCGGACGCGCTCGCGGCGCACTGGCTTCGACCGTGACAGGCTTTTTCTTGAACTCCAACACGCCGTCCTCGAGCGCGCCGTAACGCAGATCCATCATGTCGTGGACATAGGATTGATTCTGTTTCCATGGCGCCATCGTCGTTTGCTTCGGCAAAAGGTGCTTGGCGCGCTGGAAATAGCCGGACGAGAAATCCACGAACGGCTTTTCCTCGACATGCTCCAGATTCATGCGCGGCGTCGCTTGGTCGAGGTTGTAATCGTCGAGATAATTGATCAGGCGGCAGGCATATTCGCTGATCAAATCCGCGCGCAGCGTCCAGGACGCATTTGTATAGCCAAACACCGAAACCAAATTCGGCACGTCGGAGAACATCGCGCCCTTGTAGGCGTAGGTCTTGCCGGTATCGACCTTCTCGCCATCGACCACCAATTCCGTGCCCCCCATCATCTGCAGATTGAGCCCAGTGGCTGTGACGATGATGTCGGCTTCCAGCTCTTGGCCGGACTTGAGCTTGATGCCCTTCTCGGTGAAGCGGTCGATATGGTCGGTGACGACGGAGGCTTTGCCTTGCTTGATCGCCAGGAACATGTCGTTGTCCGGCACCAGGCAAAGCCGCTCTTCCCATGGATTGTAGCGCGGCGTGAAATGCGTATCGAGGTCGTAATCCGGCCCGAGTTGTTCACGCAGCAGCCCCAGCAAACGCTCCTTGGTCTTGGCTGGTCGCGCCCGCGCCAGGCGGAAAAAGAGCTGCTGGAACACGACTTTGCGGAAGCGGGTGATGTCGTAAGCGACGCTTTCCGGCAGCCAGCGACGCAGCCAATTCGCGGCGGCGTCTTCGGCCGGCTGCGACACCATATAGGTGGGCGAGCGCTGCAACATGGTCACATGCGCGGCTTTATCGGTCAGCGACGGCACCAGCGTCACTGCCGTCGCGCCCGAACCAATCACGATCACCCGCTTGCCGGCATAATCCAAATTCTCCGGCCAATGTTGCGGGTGGATGATCTGGCCTTTGAAGTCGCCGACGCCTTCGAAGTTCGGCGTGTAGCCTTCATCGTAGCGATAGTAACCCGCGCACATCATGACGAATTTTGCGGTGAAGCTTTTGCGTTCGCCATCATGCTCGGCTTCAATGGTCCAGCGCCCATCCTGCGTCGACCACGATGCGCGCTTCACTTGGTGCGCAAAACGGATGTGCTGATCGATGCCATTCTCGCGCGCCGTCTCGTTCACGTATTTGCGGATCGAGGGGCCGTCGGCGATCGCCTTCTGCTCGGTCCACGGTTTGAACGCATAGCCCAACGTGTACATGTCGCTGTCGGAGCGGATGCCGGGGTAGCGGAACAAATCCCAGGTGCCGCCGATCGCCTCGCGACCCTCGAGGATGACGTAGGATTTGTCGGGGCAGTTCTTTTGTAGATGATAGGCGGCGCCGATGCCGCTTAGGCCAGCGCCCACGATCAGGACGTCGAAATGCTCGCTGGCCATGTGCCGCTCCCTATGTGTTCTGATAGGCAGTAAATCGTGACACGGCGTCACTCGCAAGTTTGACACGCGTCAACGTAGATTCTCTGAGCAGCCGCAAGCGCGCTCAGAAATCACCCCAATACACGCCCCGTAACGGCACCTGCTCTACGCGCCCGACAGCTTCGATGGCTGCGCGCACGTCTGCGCGATCACGCACCATTTCCAGGCGCTGACGTAGGATGTCGTCGCGGGGAAACACGGCGTCTGAGCGCTCTGGGTAGTCCTGCAGCGCAAGCAGGGCGTCCGCTCGTGATTCTTCGTCTGCAAGGCGACGAATGTAGGCCGCTGCGGCCCCCTCAATGTCATTCACGCAAAGAAGCGCGCGCGCGGCGGCGGCCCGATTGTCAGCTTCGTGTTCCCGGACGAAGGCAAGCGCCTCATCACGCAAACGGCGATTGCCCGTTTGATCCGCTGCGCAAACCCGCACCGACGCCACCCACATATCGCCGTAGGGCGAGGCTCGTCCGGTTGTCCGCAGAACCTCCAAAGCGTCAGCGCCCCGCCCCTCCGATTCAAGCATGGATGCGAAGTTGATGACTTGGCTCACGCTCCATTCGCCATCCTCGCCAACGGCGATCGAGAGGCCAAACGTCTCACGTGCTTCAGCAGCGCGGCCAAGGTCATAATAGACGTAAGCAAGTTCGTTCAGCGCCCAGTTCAGCTGCTCTTCGATGTCGGAATAGACGGATGGGCCGTCAGCCGATTGCGCACGTTTTATGTGGCGATCGAGCAAAGCTCGAGCCTCTTCGAAGCGGCCGAGAGCACGAAACGCCTGCCCCAACTCCACCACTAAGGCCAATTTGCGGGCGTCGGCCGTTTGAGCGCGCTGCGCGCGCTCAAGGTCAGCTTCAGCGGCGGCCAGGACATCTAGCCGGCCCTGAAACGCCTCGGTGCGCAACGCATCAAATGTACGATCGACACGCATCGTCATGATGAGACGTGGTGAGGTGATCGTTTCAAGTCTAACTGACGCGCGCTCGTTCATCCCAGCCCGAAGAAGAAGACGCGCATGATCCATGCGGAGGTAATCATCGTTGGGGTTTTCGGGCGGCAGATAATTGGTGCGAGCCAGTATGTCATGAACACGCAACGCAGCAGCGTCGTCTTCATCGAGCTTCTTGGCAGCGCGAATAACGCCCCACGCAAGACGCGATGGCAATTCCGACAGCGCGCGCTGATTGTTCTCTGACAGCGCTAAGAACGAGTCGACCGTGAGTTGATCGTCCTCGAACGACATTCCAATATATGTGAGCAGAAGATCGGTCCACGGCGCTCCAAGCTCGCCAGCGGCCCGCGCCGCCTCCACCGCGGCCCGTTGATCGCGCAATTCCCAGGCGCATCGCACAATCTCACGCAAAAAATCCGCGCGCGCCGACTCAGGCAGCGTGGAGAAATCTGTAGTGCGCCAAAACTCGCGCGCAGCGGGCAGAGCGACTTCGCACTGCCCTTCCTGCAGCATTTGGCCGTACAGCGTGCGGGCTCGCGAAAGAGCATACTCATTGGCGGAGGCGCCGGTCGCTGCCGCCCACAGCACCATCGCCCCAAGAATCCAGCCGCGCATCACCCCTCCATCGCACAACCCGAGGTCACGATAGCGCAGACCGAGACAATCGGAAGCGCTGACTTCCCACCGCTCCCGTTCGCACATAAACCGCCTGCATGATTATCGCCGTCGATGGACCTACTGCTTCAGGCAAGGGCACCGTCGCCAAACATCTGGCCGCCCGGTATGGGCTGAAGCTTCTGGACACCGGCACGCTCTACCGCGCCGTGGGCTTGGCCGTGCTCGACGCGGGCGGCGATCCCGCCGACGAAGCCGCAGCGCTCGCCGCCGCCCAAGTGCTCAATCTGGCCGCGATCGACCAGGACCGCATCCGCTCCAGCGCCGCCGGCGCCGCGGCCTCCAAAGTGGCCGCCCAGCCCGCCGTGCGCGCCGCCCTGCTCAAAGCCCAACGCGATTTCGCCGCCGATCCGGCCGGCGCCGTCCTCGACGGGCGCGACATCGGCACCATCATTTGCCCGGACGCCGACGTGAAGCTCTTCATCACCGCCTCGCTCGACGCCCGCACGGGACGACGCCTCAAAGAACTTCAGGCCCGGGGCGAGACAATCGATTTCGAGACCTTGAAGGCACAAATCCAAGAACGCGACGCCCGCGACATGGGCCGCACCGACGCCCCGTTGCGTCAAGCGCCGGACGCGCATTTGCTGGATACGACCGATCTTAACGTGGAGCAGGCAGCCGCCGCCGCGTTCCAGATCGTGGACGCGGCACGGGCGACACATTGAGATTGGCGCCGTCGCGCCTATTGCTGCCCACAGCCACCACGCCTATAGAGCCCGCACGACCCAGGGCCTGACCGGCCCTCGGGCCGTTTGGCGTTACGTCCTCACCCGCTTGCGGGGGAGGTGCTGAGCGAAGCGAAGCGGAGGGGGTAATTCTCTCACCGGTCGCCCCCTCAGTCAGCTTCGCTGATAGCTCCCCCGTAAACGGGGGAGCAAAAATCGAGACTAAGGACGGCCGCATGGTGCAGCCGAGACCGCCGGAGCCAACCGGTCGGCCCTTTTTGATTGTATCGGAGTAAGTACACGTATGGCGGTAGAAGCCCTCAATCCGAGCCGTGATGATTTCGCGGCCCTCCTCAATGAAAGCCTCGGTTCGCGCGGCATGATCGAAGGCCGGGTGATCCCGGCGACGGTTGTCGCAATCGAGCACGACTTCGTAGTCGTTGATATCGGCCTCAAGACCGAAGGCCGTATCCCTCTCCGTGAATTCCTCATCGACGACGGCGCGGGCCAACCGAAGCCCGGCGACATCGTCGAAGTCTATCTCGACCGCATCGAAAATGCGCTCGGCGACGCTGTCGTCAGCCGTGAAAAGGCGCGCCGCGAAGAAGCTTGGACGCGTTTGGAAAAATCATTCGCCGCTGGCGACGCCGTGAACGGCGCGCTGGTCGGGCGCGTGAAGGGCGGCTTCACCGTCGATCTCGGCGGCGCCAATGCGTTCTTGCCGGGTTCGCAAGTCGATATCCGTCCGGTCCGCGACGTCGGCCCGCTGATGAACATCGTGCAGCCGTTCGCGATCCTGAAGATGGACCGTCAGCGCGGCAACATCGTTGTCTCGCGCCGCGCGGTTCTGGAAGAATCGCGTGCGTCCGAGCGCGCTGAAATCGTCGGCCAATTGAAGGAAGGCGAAATCCGCGAAGGCGTGGTCAAGAACATCACCGATTACGGCGCCTTCGTGGACCTCGGCGGCATCGACGGCCTGTTGCACGTCACCGACATGAGCTGGAAGCGCGTCAACCACCCGAGCCAAGTGCTCAATGTGGGCGACACGGTGAAGGTCCAGATCGTGAAGATCAATCCGGACACCCAGCGCATTTCGCTCGGCATGAAGCAATTGCTGAACGATCCGTGGGATGGCGTGGACGCCAAGTACCCGGCCGGCGGCAAGTTCACCGGCCGCGTCACCAACATCACCGATTACGGTGCTTTCGTTGAACTCGAGCCGGGCGTCGAAGGCCTGGTGCACGTCAGCGAAATGAGCTGGACCAAGAAGAATTTGCACCCGTCGAAGATCCTGAGCACCTCTCAGGAAGTCGACGTGCAAGTGCTCGACGTCGACGGCGAAAAGCGCCGCATCTCGCTCGGCATCAAGCAAGTGCAAGCCAATCCGTGGGACGCGTTTGTCGCGGAACACCCGGTTGGTTCGGTGATCGAAGGCGAAGTGAAGAACGTGACCGAGTTCGGTCTGTTCGTCGGCCTGACGCCGGAACTGGACGGCATGGTCCACCTTTCCGACATCGCGTGGGACGCCCAAGGCGAAGAAGCCCTCACCCGCTTCAACAAGGGTGACATGGTTCAAGCCAAGGTGCTCGACGTCGACGTTGAAAAGGAGCGCATCTCGCTTGGCATCAAGCAAGTCGCCAGCGACCCGATGTCCGACGCCGAATTCAAGCGCGGCCAGATCATCACGGTCGAAGTGGTGGACGTCGCCACGGGCGGCATCGAGGTCGCGTTCGGCGAAGGCAACGCCCTGCGCAGCTTCATCCGCAAGTCGGACCTGTCGCGCGATCGTCAGGAGCAGCGCGCTGACCGCTTCTCCAAGGGCGACCGCATCGACGCCATGGTCACCGGCTTCGATCGCGCGAGCCGCAAGGTCTCGCTCTCGATCAAGGCTATGGAACTGGCCGACGAGAAGGAAGCGATCGCGCAATTCGGCTCGTCCGACAGCGGCGCCTCGCTCGGCGACATCCTCGGTGCGGCGCTGAAGAACAAGCAATAAGCCGTACCCGGCATTACATGCCAGAAGGCCCGGCGCGGACCCCCGCGTCGGGCCTTTTCTTTCAAAGTTTCAAGTCGATGGGCGGTTGACGCCGGCCTCCCGGCACGGCTCTATCGGGACGGGATGGAAACAGGGGAACCCTCACCCATGCTGCGTTCGGAACTCGTCGCCAAGCTGCAGGAAGAAATGGCGCCCCTGAAGGCGACTGAAATCGAGCACGCCGTGGACGTGGTGCTCGATGAAATCTCCACCGCTCTCGCCCAGGACGGCCGCGTCGAGTTGCGCGGCTTCGGCGCCTTCTCCGTGCGCAAGCGCGACGCTCGCACTGGCCGCAACCCCCGTACGGGCGCGGCGGTGAAAGTGGCGGCGAAGAAAGTGCCTTTCTTCAAGCCCGGCAAAGAACTGCGCCTCAAAGTCAACGGCGGCGAGGAACCGTAAGCGTCACGCTGCCCGCAGCACGCGCTGCTTCATCCAGGCCAGCAATTTCAGCAATGCCGCGCCGCCCAGGAGCGCCAGGGCGGGAACGGCAAGCCATGGCTTTGTCTCAAGCCGGCCGAGATAGGACACGGTAAACACGATCGCGATGGCCAGACCACCGAACGTATGCAGCATTTTCCAATTGCCCGGGGCGAGCGCGCGCACCGACCAATTGTTTGAGGTCAGCGCCATCGCCGCGATCAGCACATAAGTGAAGCCGCCGCCATAGATCGTCTTCGCGCTCGGCTGCGCCGCAAACATCAACACCGCGATCGATAGCGCCGCCAAATGCACGAAATGCGCGGCGGCGAAGCTCAACCCAATTGCGCGGCGCCGGCGCAGCATCACGCTGCGCCAGCCCCCGGGCCAGAGCGTCGCCAACGCTGATGCGCTCCACGCCGCGACGAAAATCGGAAATGAGAACCGCGCGGTGTAGCGCGCCGCCGCCCCCGCGCCCTCCGCGTTCCAGCCGCCGAATTCGGCGTAGCCGTAAGCGGCCGCGCCCAACGCCGCCAATGCCGCGAGGCTGATGATTGCGGGCGTAGAGACAGCTCGGGCTCTTGTCATACCTTGAGTATGACAATCATACTCCGAGTATGACGTCAACCGGAAACCGCGAACGCCTGGTCGCCGCCGCGCGCAAGCTCTTCAGCACGCGCGGTTTCGCCGATGTCTCGGTGGATGAAATCGCCGCCGCGGCCGGGCTCACGAAGGGTGCGGTCTATTATCAATTTTCCGACAAAACCGACCTCTTCCGCGCCGCCTGCGAAAGCGTGCTGGACGACATCATGGCGCACGTCACCAAGGAGACGATGGGCCATGTCGCGCATGTGAATGACGAGATCGTCACCGGGGGCGACATCCTATTCGATGCTTACGAGAGCGACGACGCGCGGCGTCTGCTGCTGATGGATGGGCCGTCCGTGCTCGGCCATGTCGAATGGACCAAGATGCAGGAAAAGCTGCGCATAGGCTTGGGCGAGCACGCATTGGGCCACCTGGCCGATGAGGGACTCATCCCCAAGCGCATGATACCAATGCTGGCGCACCTGCTGTTTGGCGCGTTCACGCAGGGCGCGCTGCAGATCGCGACGTCCGACGATCCCGCCAGCGCCAGCAAACAGGCCCGCGCCGCCTACAAAAGGCTAGCGCAAGGCCTGCTCGCGAAGGTCTAGCGCGCGCGCTGACGGGCCTGCAGCTCATCCTGCTGCTGGACGATCCGCTCCCAGGTCTGCGCGTTACTCTGGAATGATTCCAACTGACTGCGCGCCAGAGTCTCGAAATCGGCTTGGTGCTGCGGCAGGTAGAAATAGCTCGCCACGGGCTTGCGCGACGCCACTTCAAGGAAGCGCTCGTGGCCGGCCACAGCGGCCTGCGCGGCGGCTAGGTTGTCGCGCGAGGTGGCGCCGCTGGTGATCTGCATCAGCTGCACGCGCGCGACGTCCCAATAAGCGAAGGGCATGTCCGGATCGATGGCGCGCGCCTCCTCGTACAGGGCGAAGGCGTCGTCATTTGAATCCATGTTGCGCGCCGCGATCACCAGCATGGCCGCGTCGCGTCGAGAACGGCCGACGTCGATCATCTGCGCCATGAGTTGGTCGCGCGTCAGACTCATGCGGCCCGTGTTGAAATAGAGCTCCGCCGCGTCGAGCTTGTTGGGATTGTGCCGGCGATAAAGCTCCTGGATCGATTCCCAGGCCGCCGCGTTGTCGCGGCGCACCATGTTGTAGATCCAGGCGTTGCGGAAGAAATCCGCCGCTGAGCGCGGATTGCGCACCAATTCCGCCGATGACGTCACGTCGCGAATGGCTGTCGTATCCTCACGAATCGCGGTGACGTCCTGCTGGATCAAGCCGAGCTGCGTGCCAATGCGTTCGGTCGCGGTCGTGCCTTGCCCGGCCAACAACAGCAATATGACGCCAATGCTCGCGAACAGCATGACGCGGAAGGCGTCGCACTCGCGGCATTGGATCGCCTCCTCCTGCACAGCCGCCTCGGCGCCCGCGGGAACTTTGCTCACCTGCCCCAAGCAAAACCATGAGAGCAGGCCCGCCAGCCCCACGGCAGGCCACACCAGAATCTGCGGTGAAGCAATATTTCCAAGAAAGCTCGCGAAATCTCCGGCGAGCGAGACGATGCCCCCGACCACGACAAACAGCGGCCCGCGCTCGGGCCACACCACACGCCACAGCGTCGCGAAGTTCATTGATTGCCCCCTTGCACATCGTCCCGACGCTAATCTCCGAATGGGACGCGCCCCTGTCAACTTTTGCGAGACTGGAAAATCGCGGCGAAGCCTGCCATGCCATCCAAGGGAACAAGGCGGAGTTGGCTTATGTCGGTGTTCAAAGAATTTCGCGAGTTCGCGCTCAAGGGCAACGTTGTCGATCTCGCCGTCGGCGTGATCATCGGCGCCGCGTTTGGCACCATCGTCTCGTCGCTCGTCGACGACATTGTCATGCCGCCGATCGGACTTCTGTTGGCGGGCATCGACTTCTCGACGCTGAAACTCGTCTTGAAAGCTGCGACGCCAGCGATCGGCGCCGAGGGCGCGGAAGGCTTCGTCGCGGCAAGCCCCGAAGTCGCAATCAATTATGGCAAGTTCATCAACGCCACGATCAAGTTCATAATCGTGGCGTGGGTGCTGTTCATGGTGATCAAGGGCATGAACGCGATGAAGCGCAAGGAAGAGGCCAAGCCCGCGCCTGTCGCGGAAACGCCCGCTGACATCAAGCTGCTCACGGAAATCCGCGATCTCTTGAAGAAATAGACGGCTGACGGCGCTTGTTTGGGCAAGCGCCGTCCTCGCCCGTTAGATCGCGCCGGCGTCGCGGAGCTTCATTTCCTCGAACACACGCTGCATGAATTGCCAATGCGCCGGCGTTGTCGGCATTTGCTTCGCCAATTCGGGATCAGCCATCGCATCGCGATTCACGGCGCCGGCCGCCTTGAACAACGCGGGATCGCCGCGCGTGAATTCCTGGATCAAGGTTTGCGCGCGGCGGCCGATCTCCAGCGCAGGGTCTGATGCCGGATTCGGATTGGGCCCCAGCGCGTCAATGTCGGCGTAGATTTGCGCCCACGCCGCGCCAACGCGTTGCTGATCCTCCGGCGTGAAGCCGCGCCCGCGAAGTTCCGCCAATTGCTCGGGCGTGTAGTGCTTTTGCGCCAACGCCTCCATTTTGTCGTTCCACTTGAACTCAGACACTGATGTACTCCTGACGAGATTTGCCAATTCGTCCGGAGAAAGGCTGCGCTTGTCGGCCAGCTTCGCCCGCGCCGCGCGCACCAGCGCCAACGCCTGCTCAGCCTCGGCCTTCGCATCCACCAACGCTGCTTCCTGCAGCGCCAGCGCCGCCGCGAGATCGCCGCTGCCGCGCATCAGCTCGCCGATGCGCTTGAGCGGCAGACCCAATTGCTTGAGCGCCAGGATCGCGGAGAGCCGCTCGATCTCGGGCTGGCGATAGATCCGCCACCCGGCCATCGTGCGCGCCGGCTTCAGTAGCCCCGCCCCCTCATAGACGCGCAGGGCTTTCACACTCACGCCGAAGCGCTTAGCCACCGCCGCCGCCGTCTCTTCGAATACGTTAGGCTTCATCGCCGTCCTTTCTCGAACGGCGAGAGAGATCAGGCCAGCCCCAAGGGACGGCTCAAGCGACTTTTTCAGTGATCGGGCAGCGGGATAAATTCCTTGTCGTCACCGGGCACGGTCCCGAATTTGCCGGCCCTCCAATCTTCCTTGGCCTGCTCGATCCGATCCTTCCGGGACGAGACGAAATTCCACCACATATGGCGCGGTCCATCGAGCGAGGCGCCGCCGAGCAGCATGAAGCGCGACGGACTGTTGGCTTTGATGGTGATGCGGTCGCCGGGTTTGAACACCAAAAGGCGGCCGGACTCGAAGCGATCGCCGGCGATCTCGATCTCGCCTTCGCTGACATAAAGCCCGCGCTCCTCGTATTCCGGATCGAGGGGCAGCGTGGCGCCGGCGGCGAGCTGCACGTCGGCGTAAAACAAATCCGAAAGCACCGCTGCTGGCGAGCGCTGGCCATAGAGCGCGCCGGCGATGATGCGGACGTTCTTGCCCTCGCCTTCGATGGTTGGCAGCTCGGCCTTGCCATAATGCGCGAAGGTCGGCTCGCTCTCCTCCTTGTCGGCGGGCAGCGCCACCCAGGCCTGGAGGCCAAACAGCGGATGCGCCCCCGCGCGCACGTCAGGCGCCGTGCGCTCCGAGTGCGCGATGCCGCGACCGGCGCTCATCCAATTCAAATCGCCGGGCCGGATCGCCTGCGCCGAGCCCAGCGTGTCGCGATGATAAATCTCTCCCGCGTAAAGGTAGGTGACGGTGGCCAGATTGATGTGCGGGTGCGGGCGCACGTCCACGCCCTTGCCTGCCTCAAATTCCGCCGGCCCCATCTGATCCAGAAACACGAACGGGCCGATCATGCGTCGCTCGATGGCCGGTAGCGCACGCCGCACTTCGAAGCCGCCAAGGTCTTTCGCGCGCGGCACGATGACCGTTTCCAGAAAAGAGCAGGCGCTCACGTCGCCGCTTGCAGGATCGATATCGTCGCCAGGTCGTATGCTCATGGATCGCACTCTAGTCCGTTCGACATAGAGGGCAACGCAAATGCAACGTGTTCTGTTTGTGCTTGATTAAGCAGGATTTCTCAGACCTTGCCGCGACTGCAATTCGCGAAATCTTCGCAGCCGCATTATGACCTAGTTAAATCGCATACCGCATTTCTGGCCCCCGAACGCGCGGCAATTTCCGCCGCATCACGCTTTGGGGGCAATGCCGTGTCGCTCGATAATCTGAAAATCTCGCGAAAGCTGATCATCGCTTTCGCGCTCTTGATCATCACATCCGTCGCCGCCAGCAGCTTCGTGTTCTTCGGTCTGAACGACCTCGAAGCCAAGATCGCGCAGGTCGATGCGGTCAACGAGCGTACTTTGATGGTGCAAGGCGCGTACACGCAATTGGTCGAGCAACAATCAGTCATGCGCGGCTACGCCATGGACGGCAACACGTCGCGCGTCGAAGAGGCCGCCAATTACGCGCAGGTCTTCGACGAACGTATCACAGCCTTCCGCGACGCGACGCTGAACCCTGAACAGCGCGAGCGCGCCGAGCGGCTTATCGGCATGGTCGCCGAATTCCGCGCCACCTTCGATCAAGGCGCGGCATTGGTGCCAGACCCCGCCACCCGCGCGCAGGGCGCGGACATCATCGCCAGCGCGCGCCTGGGCGACATGCGCACGCTGGTGCAGGAGATCGTTGGCACTCAGGAAGAAATGCTGATAGCTCGCGGCGAAGAACAGGAAGCGGCCGTTGAAACCGAAAAGATGGTCCTCCTGGTCGGCGGCGCGCTGACCGTCATCATAGCCTTCGCGATGGGTTGGCTACTGTCGCGCTCCATCGCCACGCCAGTTTCGTTGATGACTGTCACGATGGGCAAGCTCGCGTCCGGCGACAACAATGTCGATATCCCTGGCGTGGGTCGCAAAGACGAAATCGGCGACATGGCCGCCGCCGTCCAAGGCTTTAAGGACGCCGCGATCGAAAAGATCCGCATGGAAGGTGAAGCGGCCGCGCAGCGCGCCGCCGCCGAGGCCGAACGCGCCCGCAACGAAGAAGCGCAGAAGAAGGCCGCCGCCGAGCAAGCCATTGTCGTCAGCGGCTTGGCCGACGGCCTGACGCAGCTCTCCAGCGGCAACCTCACCTATCGCATCACCCGCGACTTCCCGGGCGAGTACAAGAAGCTGCAAGACGATTTCAACGACGCCATGAGCCAACTCATGGAGACGATGAAGGTCATCAGCGCGGCGTCGCTGGGCATCCGTTCGGGCGCTGGCGAGATGAGCGGCGCCGCCGACGATCTCTCCAAGCGCACGGAGCAACAAGCCGCGTCGTTGGAAGAAACCGCCGCCGCCCTTGATGAAATCACCGCCACCGTGAAGCGCGCCGCCGACGGCTCGCGTCAAGCGCACAGCGCGGCCGCCAACGCCCGCACCGACGCCGAACAAGGCGGCGAAGTGATGAAGGGCGCGATCGCCGCAATGCAGGCGATCGAGCAAAGCTCGCAACAGATCGCGCAAATTATCGGCGTGATCGACGAAATCGCCTTCCAGACCAATCTGCTTGCGCTGAACGCCGGCGTCGAAGCCGCGCGGGCGGGCGATGCGGGCCGCGGCTTCGCGGTCGTCGCCTCCGAAGTGCGCGCGCTGGCGCAGCGCTCGGCGGATGCGGCCAAGGAGATCAAAGGCCTCATCTCGAAGAGCACCGAGCAAGTCGAAAGCGGCGCCAAGCTCGTCGGCGATACCGGTGAATCGCTTCAGCGCATCATCGGCCGCGTCGCCGAGATCAACGAACTCGTTCGCGAGATCGCTTCCTCCGCCGAAGAGCAAGCAGTGGGCTTGAGTCAGGTAAACACCGCCGTGAACCAGATGGACCAAGGCACGCAACAAAATGCGGCGATGGTCGAAGAAAGCACGGCGGCCAGCCACGCGCTGGCGCACGAGGCGCGCGAACTCGCCAACCTCGTGGCCAAGTTCAACATCGGCGACGAGCCGTTGGTCGAAACGTACAAGAAGCCCAGCGCGTCCAAGCCGGCTGCGAAGCCCGCCGCCGCACGCCCTGCCGCTGTGAAGCCGGCGGCGCCCGCCCCGGCACGCGCACCGGCTGTCTCCGGTAACAACGCACTCGCCCCGTCAGCCGATTGGGAAGAGTTCTAAGAAGCGGACGTCTCCGTCCGACGCGAAAGCCAAGTGGCGATGCTCCAACAGAGCATCGCCCAGGCCGCGCCCAAGCACCAACCGGCCAGCACATCCGTCGGCCAGTGCACCCCCAGATAGATTCGGCTCAAGCCGATCAGCAGCGTCACCAAGATCGCAGCGCCTAGAATATAGCCGCGCAAGCGCCGCTTCTCCTGTGTGCGCGCCAGCAGCGCCCCAAGTGTCAGATAGGTCACCGCCGACAGCATCGCGTGTCCGCTCGGAAAACTCATGCTCGTGGTTTCCACCACATGCGCGACAAGATCGGGACGTGGGCGATTGAAGCCCAACTTCAGGCCCTCACTGATCGCCGTGCCGCCAATCGTAGCAACCAGCAGCATCAGCGCGCCGCCCCATTTACGCTGCACTGCAAGATAACCACCCGCCAGCAGCGTCACGAGCGTGAGCACAGCAAAGCCGCCGAGCGCCGTGATGTCAGCGACAGATTGTTCCAACCACGCGGGACCGATCGGATCAGCTGAATCGCTTGTGCGCAAAGCGAGCAACACACGCTCGTCGAGTGCGCGCGTCTCACCTTCCATCACTTCGTCGGCGATTTCCGCAAACAAGAAAATCAACAACGTAGCGCCAGCGAACGCAGCGAGCGGCGCGATATCGCGCTGCAACATTTCCTGCAACACGCGGCGATCAAAGCGAATGCGCGAAAGTTCCATCGGGGGATGTCAGCGCACAACGTGCGAAAAAGTTCCGTGAATCGCGTGAAATATATTGGGTTGATCCACGAGCCTCAGACGCTAGGTTCCGTGGGCCGCAACTCAAGCGGCCCTGGTGGAGGACTTAATCAATGAGAATTCTTCTCGCCATCGCCGCAGCAGCGGCGCTCGGTTTGGCGGCGTGCAGCCAAGCAGAAACCGAACAAGCTGGCGCCGACGCAGAGCAAGCCGCCACTGAAGCGGCAGACGCTGTAGGCGAAGCCGCCAACGAAGCCGGCGAAGCGGTTGAGGGCGCGGTCAACGATGCCGCGACTGAAGTAGAGCACGCGACGGACGACAATCCGGCGACGAACTAAATCTCGTTATGGCGAAAAAGAACGGGCGGAGCTTCTCGGCTCCGCCCGTTTTGTTTTCGCGCGTTAGGCAGCGACCTTTTCGCTGGCGCCATTAAACAGGAAATCGTTCCCGTCGAACGTCACCGCGATGCGGTCGCCGTCCTTGATGCGGCCTTCGAGGATCAGACGCGCGAGCGGGTC
Source organism: Vitreimonas sp. (assembly GCF_036392335.1). Taxonomy (NCBI): domain Bacteria; kingdom Pseudomonadati; phylum Pseudomonadota; class Alphaproteobacteria; order Hyphomonadales; family Hyphomonadaceae; genus Vitreimonas; species Vitreimonas sp. The sequence goes on along the minus strand of NZ_DASVYD010000064.1, from coordinate 35,117 downwards.
TTGGATGTCCTTCTGGATTACGCGCTTCAGGGGGCGCGCGCCCCAAGCCGGATCGTACCCACGCTTGGCCAACTCGCCCTTCGCACGCGGATCGAGTTCGATCGTCATGCTACGCGCCGTGAGCAGCTTTTCCAGCCGCTTCAACTGCACATCGACGATAGCGCCCATCTGCGTCCGCTCCAGGCGCTTGAACAGGATAATCTCATCGATCCGGTTCAAGAATTCCGGACGGAAGCGCGCACGCACTTCACCCATCACGGAATCGCGCACGTCTTCTACATCGGCGCCGTCCGGCTGTTCAGCCAGGAATTGCGCCCCGGCGTTCGACGTCATGATCAGGATGACGTTCTTGAAATCGACGGTGCGGCCTTGGCCGTCGGTGAGGCGGCCATCGTCCAGCACTTGCAGCAGGACGTTGAACACGTCCGGGTGCGCCTTTTCGATCTCATCGAACAGCACAACCTGATACGGCCGACGACGCACGGCTTCCGTCAGCGCGCCACCCTCTTCATAGCCGACGTATCCCGGAGGCGCGCCGATCAAACGCGCGACCGAATGCTTCTCCATGTATTCCGACATATCGACGCGCGTTAGCGCGCTTTCGTCATCGAATAGGAATTCGGCCAGCGCTTTGGTGAGCTCGGTTTTGCCGACGCCCGTTGGGCCCAAGAACATGAACGAGCCGATCGGCCGGTTCGGATCTTGCAGACCCGCGCGCGCACGCCGCACGGCGTCCGCCACGGCGCGCAACGCCGGCTCCTGGCCGATCACCCGCTTGCGCAGCTGATCTTCCATCGCGAGCAGCTTCGCCTTCTCGCCTTCGAGCATTTTCTCGACCGGCACGCCGGTCCAGCGGGAGACCACAGCCGCGATCGCTTCGGCGTCCACGACCTCTTTCACCAGGCCGCCGCCGTCGCCGCCCGCCTTCTCAGCGTCAGCGATTTGCTTTTCGAGTTGCGGGATGCGGCCATATTTCAGCTCGGACGCGCGCGCGAGATTGCCGCTGCGCACCGCTTGCTCATACTCGGTCTGCAGCTTCTCCAGCTCCTCCTTCGACTTGGAGGTGACTTGGAGCTTCTGCTTCTCCGCCGACCAACGCGCCGTCAGCTCCGCTGAACGCGTATCGATCTGCGCGATCTCGGCTTCGAGCTTCGTGACGCGATCCTTTGAGCCGGCGTCCTTCTCCTTCTTCAGCGCTTCCAACTCGATCTTGAGCTGCAGCGCGCGACGATCAAGCTCATCCAGATCTTCCGGCTTCGAATCGACCTGCATGCGCAAGCGCGACGCCGCTTCGTCCATCAAATCGATGGCCTTATCCGGCAGGAAGCGATCGGTGATGTAGCGGTGTGACAGCTGCGCGGACGCCACAATCGCGGCATCCGAGATGCGCACGCCATGGTGCTGTTCGTAACGATCCTTCAGGCCGCGCAGAATGGAGATCGAATCCTCGACGCTTGGCTCTTCCACAAACACAGGCTGAAAACGCCGCGCCAACGCCGCGTCCTTTTCCACGTGCTTGCGATACTCATCGAGCGTGGTGGCGCCGACGCAATGCAGCTCCCCGCGCGCCAAGGCTGGCTTCAGCAGGTTGGACGCATCCATCGCGCCATCCGCTTTGCCGGCCCCGACCAGCGTATGCATCTCGTCAATGAACAGGATGATGCCGCCCTCGGCCGCAGTGACTTCATTCAGCACCGCCTTCAAGCGCTCTTCAAACTCGCCGCGGAATTTCGCCCCGGCGATCAGCGAACCCATGTCGAGCGCGAGCAGCTTCTTGTGCTTCAAGCTCTCCGGCACGTCGCCGTTGATGATGCGCAGCGCCAAGCCTTCGGCGATGGCCGTCTTGCCGACGCCCGGTTCGCCGATCAGTACCGGGTTGTTCTTGGTGCGGCGGCTCAGGACTTGGATGGTGCGGCGAATTTCCTCGTCGCGGCCGATGACTGGATCGAGCTTGCCCTTCTTGGCGTCCTCGGTGAGATCGCGCGCGTATTTCTTCAGCGCATCGTACTGATCTTCAGCCGATGAGGATTGCGCGGTGCGGCCCTTGCGCAGTTCCGCAATCGCGGCCTCAAGCCTCTGCGGGGTGAGGCCGGCCTTCTTCAGAATTTCCGACGCCCTGCCGTCAGCGATCGCTAGGCCGAAAAGCAAACGCTCAGCCGTGACATACGAGTCACCCGCCTTGGTCGCCGCCTGCTCCGCTGCATCCAGCGCACGCGTGAACGAGGTTGCCGCATACATGCGGTCGCCGCCGCCCTGCACTTTCGGGAGAGATTGTACGGCCTTATCGGCCTCGTCGGCCGCCTGACGCGCATTCGCGCCAGCGCTTGTGAGCAAGCTGGCTGCGAGACCTTCGCGGTCATCGAGCAGCGCTTTCAGAAGATGTTGCGTTTCGAGCTGCTGGTTCTGTTCGCGGATCGCGATTGTCTGCGCCGCTTGCACGAATCCACGCGCACGCTCGGTGAGCTTTTCCATATCCATATCCGACCCCTAAGGCGTCCCATGTCGATCGCCCGAAGCACGATCAACACGCTGTTGTGCCTCAGACGTAGGTGTGGCCCGAATGGCACACAAGGGCCGCCGGGCCGGATTTTTAGTGCGCCATCAACAGCGGAATGGTCGCTGTGCGGAGCAATTCGCGCGTGGCGCCGCCGAACACCAATTCGCGCAGCCGCGAGTGGGCGTAGCCGCCCATGACGACCAGATCAGCGTCCAACGCTTGCGCCTCTTCCAGGATCGCGAGCGATGCGGCGCGGCCCATTGAATCCACGTTGCGAACCTCGGCCGGCAGACCCCTGCGCGACAGGTGCGCCGCGATGTTCGCGCCCGGCTGGTCGCCATGGCCGAACATTTTCGGTTTGGCGTCCACAGTCACGACCGTGATCTGTTCGGCCTTTTCCAGAATCGACTGCGCTTCGGAAAGGGCGCGGGTGGCTTCGCGGCTGGCGTCCCAAGCCACCACGACGCGTTTGCCGATGCTCTTGCCCTTCCAACCAGGCGGCGCGATCAGCGCCGGACGGCCCGAATGAAACAAGACGCCTTCAATGATTTCTTCGCGCAGTTCGACGCCCGCACCTTCACTCGGCCGCGTCAGGACCGCGACATCGGCATAACGGGCGTGCACCGCTGCGACACGCCCCAGATCACGCGATAGCGCCTCGGCGTTGCGCAGCTCACAGGCCTTCTCCGCTTGCTTCAGCCGCGCTTCGACCTTCTTACGCTCGACGTCGGCCTCCTTGCGGGCACGGCTCAACAGCTCGGCCCACACGCCGGCAACCACGGTGGGCTCATAAGCCAGCGGCTCGTCCGGCAAAGGGGTGAGGAAGGCTGCCGCAAGATGACAATCCGAACATTGCTGCGCGAGCGCTTCGGCCAGCGCCAGCGCCGGCTCGTCCGCTTCGGCCTCGGAGACGATGACGAGAATATCTTTCCAGCTCATGGTGCTCTCCGTACCTCGTTCATACGCCGTGCGCGCGTGTCGCGCCACAATTCCCGTGTATGGTGAGCCACGGGGCTTGCGGCGGCGTTGAGGCTGCGCAATCTCACGCTCGGATTCAAGGAACATCAGAATGAGCCTCACGTTCCGTTCGGACGCCTATATCGACGGCCAATGGCGCGCCGGCGTCAAAAGGTTCGAGGTGTTCAACCCCGCCACCCAGGCGGTGATTGCGCACGTGCCCGATCTTGGCGCGGCGGAGACGGAAGAAGCCGTCGCGGCCGCGCATCGGGCCTTTCCGGCCTGGGCGGCAAAATCGGCCAAGGAGCGCGCGACGGTCCTACGTGCATGGTTTGATCTGATGACCGCCGACCTCGATCGATTGGGGCGGTTGATCTCGCTTGAGGGCGGCAAGCCGATTGCCGAAGCCAAGGGCGAAGCTGCCTACGGCGCCGCGTTCGTTGAATGGTTCGGCGAAGAGGCCAAGCGCGCCTACGGGCGCACCATCCCCTCCACCACGCCGACGCGCCGCTATGTGACCATTCGCCAACCAATTGGCGTGAGCGCGGCGATCACGCCGTGGAATTTCCCCCTGGCGATGATCACGCGCAAAGCGGCACCCGCACTCGCCGCCGGTTGCACCTTCGTGGTGAAGCCGCCGTCGCAAACGCCGCTGACGGCTTTGGCGCTGGCGGAGCTGGCGGAGAAGGCCGGCATCCCGGCCGGCGTGTTCAATGTCGTCACCACGCATGACCACACCGCCGATGTCGGCAAAGTGCTTTGCGAAAGCCCGCTGGTGCGGAAATTCTCGTTCACCGGCTCGACCGAAATCGGCAAGAAGCTTGGCGCGGCGTGCGTCGCCTCGACCGTAAAAAAGGTTTCACTCGAACTTGGCGGCAACGCGCCCCTGCTCGTCTTTGCCGACGCCGATCTCGACCTCGCCGTCAAAGGCGCGATCGCTTCGAAATTCCGCAACGCCGGCCAAACCTGCGTCTGCGCCAACCGCATCTTGGTCGAAGACACGATCTACGATGCGTTCTCGAAGAAGATGACCGAAGCGGTCGCCAAACTGAAAGTCGGCCCCGGCGATTCCGACGGCGTCGAAATCGGGCCGTTAATCGATCAAAAGGCGATCGAGAAAGTTGAGCAAATGGTTGGCGAAGCGCTCGCCTCCGGCGCCGTCGCGCTCACGGGCGGCAAAAAACATTCGGCCGGCGCCCAATTCTATACGCCGACCGTGCTCGCTAACGTGACGCGCGAGATGCGCGTGAACACGGAAGAAATCTTTGGCCCGGTCGCGCCGCTGATCCGCTTCAAGGACGAAGACGAGGCCGTCGCCATCGCCAACGACACGCCGTTTGGCTTGGCCGCCTATTTCTTCACCAAGGACGTCAACCGCGCCTGGCGTGTCGCCGAACGCATCGAGGCCGGCATGGTCTCGATCAATGACGGCATCTTCTCCAACGAAGTCATCCCGTTCGGCGGCGTCAAAGAAAGCGGGCTTGGCCGCGAAGGCGGCGTCGAAGGCCTGGAGGAATATATGGAGACGAAGTTCGTGAACTTCGGCGGGTTCAGCTGAGCATAAAACATATGAAGCTCCGTCATCCCGGAGCCGCGAAGCGGCATCCGGGACCCAGGGGCAACGAGTACGGCAGCGGCCCTGGATCCCGGGTCTCGCTCCGCTCGCCCGGGATGACGGAGTTTAGTTTTGGCGACGCGCGAAGACGCTGATCTCAAAGCACAACACGGCTTCGTCTATGTCCTCGGCTCGCTTCGCGGCGACGACCGGCGTACCTATGTGGGCTGGTGCGTCGATCTCGACCAGCGCCTCTCCGCGCACAATGCGGGCCGCGGCGCGCGCTCCACGCGCGGACGTTGCTGGGTGTTGCTCTACGCCGAACGCTTCGAAACCCGCCGTGAGGCGATGAGCCGCGAAGTCTCGCTCAAACGCGACCGGAAGTTTCGCGCGGCGCTTGCGCTAGGCCTGACGGAGACGCGCTGACCCGTCGCAGCCCTGACCCTTGTCGAGACCCGGTGTGAGGCGCAATCTTCCAAAAATGCGGCCGATTGAAGCCTTTCTCCGCCGCCATGCGCTTGTGCGCCTTTTTCTGGTGCACACGCTCATCGGTTACGCGATAGCGACGCTCTTCGTGGGCGCGCTCGTCGTTTTCAACGTCGGCGGCCTGACAACGCTGGTCGTTCGTCAGCACGCCGAGGGCTTCATCGTGCTGCTCTGGTTCTTCTCGGGACTGACATTCGCCAGCGTTCAGATGGGCGCGGCCATTATGAGCTTGGCCGATGCGCCGCCCCCGGCCGGCGGCAAGCGCGCACGGCCGCCAAAGTCGGCCGCCCTCGCAGCCGTACGCGTCGCCCGACAGCGTTAGCCTCGCGACGCGCCCCCTGCTAGAAGGGCGCCATGACCAGACTGCCCTACGCCACTTACGACGTCTTCACCGACACGCCCTTCGCCGGCAATCCGCTCGCCGTTGTATTCGATGCCGACGGGCTAAGCGACGCGCGGATGCAAACCATCGCGCGCGAATTCAATCTCTCCGAGACCATCTTTGTGCGGGCCGCCGAATACGCACAACACGCCGCCAGCGTACGCATTTTCACACCGACTAAAGAATTGCCCTTCGCTGGCCACCCCACGATCGGCTGCGCCATCGCTTTGGCGGAGCGCAATCGCAACGGTGACAACGCACGCGATCTGCTGCTCGTGCTTGAAGAGCGCGTCGGCCCCGTGCGCTGCGGCGTGAAACTCGCTGCCGACGGCGCAAGCTTCGCCGAATTCACGGCACCCAAACTTTCGCAACAGGCCGGCGCCGATCCGAGCTTGGAAGTCGCCGCGAAAGCACTCGGCCTCAGCGCCAGCGACATCGGTTTCGACAAGCACGTCCCCTCGCTCTTCTCCGCCGGCGTGCCGTTCGCGATGGTTCCCGTCGCGAGCCTCGATGCGCTGGGCCGCGCGCAGCTCGTTGACGCGAAATCCTCGCTCACGCTCGGCGCAACGGAAGTGTTCGTTTACACGCGCGCCGAACCGAACGCGGCGCATTCCTTCCGCGCACGCATGTTCGCGCCGGAGATCGGCATCGTCGAAGACCCCGCGACGGGCGGCGCAGCGGCCGCGTTCGCCGGCGTGCTGGCGCGCTTTGAGCCCCTCGGCGAAGGCTGGACCACGCTGCCGATCCTGCAGGGCGTCGAGATGGGCCGGCCTTCGCTGATCGGGCTTGAGGTCAATATCGAGAAGGGCGTACTCGCCGGCGCGCGGATCGCGGGCAAAGCGGTGAAGATCAGCGAAGGCCTGTTGTTCGTCTGAACTATCCAAACGCGCCATAGAAATGCGCGATGCCGACCGTGATGCGTTTGATTGCGGCGTCGAGTTCCCGCAACGGCGCGGCGATCTCGCGCGCGATTTCGGGATAGCCGGCCTCACCGATTGGCTCGCCAGGTTCAACCAGGCGCGCGAACGCCTGCGGCGCCTCGCTCGTTGTAGGGAAAATTTCCGCAAGCGCGTCGGCGACCTCGGCGAAGCGCAGATCGAGCGCAAGGTCCAGCAGCGTCTCGCGCGTGATGTCATGTCGTGGCGAGAATTGCGGAATGGCGCCGGCCAGCGTGAAGCCGCGCACGATCAGCACCATGCGGATCGCGTGCAGCACGTAGAGGTCGGCGTCGAAGCCTGAATCGCCGGTCGAAGACGGCATCAGGTCGCGGCACACGGAATCGAAGCGCCGGCGGTCACTGGAGAGCAGATTGGCCAGTCGATCGATCGACACATCCAGTCCATGTTCGTCCAAACGCGCGGCGATGCGGAGCGCGACGTCGGAGGCGTGGTCATCATCGCTGCGCGCGGCGCGGATGGTCCAAAAGCCCGGGCTATACAGATTGGCGTAGGTGCGCAGGATCGAGAGCGAAGTGAGTTTGCGGGCCGCGCCCGCCATTTGCAGAAGCTGCAGCAGGCGCGGCGAACTTTTGACATGCGCGATGAAGCGCTCTGGCTCGCGGCTCGCGACATGGCCCCAACCGCCGGAGACGTTCGCGGGCGCCGCGAGCTGCTGCAGGATCGCGTTGTGCGGAATGGCGCGAAGCGAGCGGGCGGCGTCGCCTTTCGACGTACCGCTCTGACGGCGTGTTTTGCGCGAGCCTGTCGTTGGCAGGAGGTTCAGACCGAACGACCCGAGCACAGCTTGATAGTGGCGCTCGGCGAAGAGTTCTTCCTGCCAGCCTTTGATGGCGCGGTAGATATCCCAGGAAAAGTTGATGTCGGCGTAGAAGGCGTCGGCGCTATCCGGCGTCGGCGTTTGGAAGGCCCAGGCGGCAATTGCCCGCAGCGTCGCCTCGGCAAGATGAGGCGTCTGGAAATGCAGATAGCCGTCGCCGCCCTGGAAGCTGATTTCGGCATGAACGGGCACTTGGTCTCGCGCGAAGCGCGCGCGCACCCATGGCGTCAGCACGTGATCCAAGCGCTGCTGCATCGAACCGGGATACGCGCCTCGCCCCATCGATTCGCCGTGCGTGTTGAAGATCACAACTTCAACATCGCGCACGCCGCGCCGTGCGAGCGCGCGGGAAAGCAAGACATGCAGACGCTCAATCGCCATGTCGGCGGCGATCTGGCCCATGAAGCGGCCGCTGTCGGAGAAGCCGTATTGCACGCAAAGCCGGCCGCGCTTGCGTACGTAAGCGAGGTATTCCGGCTCATCGAGCAAACGCTCCATGAAGCGCCCGCCGCGCTCCAGCACGTCGGGCGTCTCGAACAGCGGCGAGATATCGAGCCGGTCGTACACGCCATAGAGACGCGCCAAATAGATCGCGCCCATGATCGTGGCGGGGCTTTCGATCTCGGCGATCAGGAAGCGGATCGGCGTATCCGAATCGATGTGCTTGAGGATTTCCGCGCACAGCATGAGCTGACGGCGGGCGGTCATGCGCTCCTGGAAGATCGAGCCGAAATTCACTGCTTGGCGCTTGGCGTGGGCGGCGCGCTCGGCGGCGGCGGTGACCGCGCGGCGGTCGAAGAAATCCGCGCTCTCGCTTAAGCCCAGATCGGCCTGGACGGCGGAACGCACCTGCGACGCGTTCACGCGCAGATGGATGCGCGCCACGCCCAAGCCACAGGCATCCATCTCGGCGCGGATGACACAGAGCGCTTTCTTCCGCGCCAAGTCTTTTTCGCCGGCGATCAAGGCCTCTAGCACTTCGAGATCGGGTGCGAGGCTGGTGTAGCGATCCTTGCCTGGCTCGGTGAGACGGTTGGCGGCGGCGACGATCTGCTCGGGATCGTCCAGATCGCCGGCGAACAGTGCGGCCTGGGCTTTTGCCTCTTCACTGGCGCGGGCCAGGCATTCCGAGAGCGCGCCGGCGCTGACTTGCCCCAGGGCCTCGGCATAAAGAGCGAGTTGGCGCGCCTTCTCTTCCAAACGGAAGCGGATGGTTTGGGCCCAATGGATGTCGGTACGACCGTCGAGGTCGTAGCCGACCCAGGTCGACAGCAGTAGTGGCGCAGGTCGAATGGTCCACCACGGGCCGTCGACATGGGTGGCAAGCCACTCAAACAACGCGCTGGAAAGGCCGCGCAAAGCGGTCTGGGCGCGGACGATGGCGGCGCCTGCGTCTTCGTGTTCGTCGGCCAGAGTAATGCCGGGCTCCGGCGCATGGTGGAGCGGAGCGATCTCCACGTCCGCACCACTGGCCAGCGCGCCCAGCGCGTCGCGCATGGGAGGGGAGAGCGCGAACGTCGGATGCGCGGTGAACACGATCCCGGCCCGGCGCGACTCAAGGGCGGCTTTGATCACGTCAAACGGCGCTGTTTTGATTGGCGCAAGACCCGCTTCCACGATCTTGCGCCAATCGCCGGCCGGCTTGGACACACCTAGGCGGCCGGCGCGGTCGCGCAGGGCGCGATCGCTGATGCGCTTCACCAGCGCGTCCAGGCTCGCGCTATCGGCGTCCGAACGGTCGAGCAAATCTAAAGCGAGCTGGCGCACGCCTGTCGCCATAGGGTCGCGCAAAGCCGCGGAATTGTAGTCGGCGAGCCGGCTCAAGCACCATTCGTGCAGCGCCGCCGCGCCATCCCTATCCTTGGCCTTGGCCATATCTCAGCTCCCACGCGGGAGAAGCATAACGCAACGCCAATCGCCACGCGCGCGCCAATCACGCAAGGCTGCCATTCCGCTGGCGCCGCATCTCGCACCGCCGATGCCTGCACAAAGGGCGGGGTTTAACCGCTTGGTTACCAAATAAACGCGCAACAAGCGGTAACGGAAACTACTCGGCAACACATTCACCGTAAACGTGGCTCGCTTACGTCCGGGAGCAGAAGCGCCCGGAGTGTAAGTGGGTCGATCGAATGTCGACTCTCAACGACCAGGATGGTCCGGAATGTCGATCACGGGTTTGTCGCCCGCGCAAATTAGCGCGCTCTCTGTCACGGCCATTCAAGGGCTGTCGACGACTGTCATATCCCAGCTTGCGGCCACGCAAGTCGCAGCGATCAGCACAACCGGCATCGGTGCGCTCTCCAATACGCAGGTCGCCGCGCTCAGCACGACGCAAGTCCGTGCGCTGACGACCACCCAGGTCCCGAATTTCTCAAGCGACGTCACCCTGTCATCGGCCCAGTTGCTGGCGCTTTCCGCGAATCAACTCGGCGTCATGACCACGACGCAGATCGCGAACTTCAACACCACCGCGATCAGCAATTTCGCGACCAGCCAGATTCAAGCGCTTTCAGCCGCCAACATCTCGGCGCTGGACGCCACGCAGGCGGCGGCATTGCGCACCACGCAGATTTCTTCGCTCAACACGACGCAGATCGCGGGCCTCTCAGCCACCGACATCGAAGAGCTCACCTCGACACAGGCGCGCGCCTTCACGGCCACGCAGATCGCCCGCCTGACGACCGAAGCGTTCGCCGCGTTCGACACCACGACCGCCGCTTCGCTCACGGTCACCCAAATCAAGGCGCTGACGACGACGCAGATCGGCGCCATGGAAGCGGCCGACCTCGCCGAGTTCGCGGCCACGCAAATCGCCGCGCTCAGCACCACCCAAGTGCGCGCAATCAGCGAAACGAATATCGCCTCGCTCACAGAAACCCAAGTAGCCGCCTTCTCGGCGACACAATTGCAGGCCGCCACGAACACCCAGATCGCGGCGCTGACCGACACGCAGGTCGCCGCACTCTCGACCACACAAGTCAATTCGCTCACGGCGACGCAGATCGGCGGCTTGGACGCGACCGACCTGGCTGAACTGACCACGACGCAAATCGCGGCGCTGTCCTCCACCCAAGTTCGCGTGCTGACGCAAACCAGCCTCGGCGGCCTTGCCGAAACGCAGATCGCCGCCCTAGGCGCAACGCAGATTCAGTCGCTCACGACCACGACGCTCACCAATCTGGCCGACACCCAACTCGCCTCGCTCACGACGACGCAAATCGCCGCGCTCAACACGGCTCAGGCACGCGCGTTGACCGCGGGCAACATGGCGGCGATGACGGAGACGCAAGTCGGCGCGCTGACTGGCGGCCAATTGCAGGCGTTGACCTCCACGGCGCTGGCCGCCCTGGCCGAGACGCAGGTTCAGGCGCTCTCCACCACCCAGGTGGCGTCGCTCAAGACGATCCAGATCACGCAATTGTCGGGCGCCGATGTCGCTGAATTCGCCGCGACGCAGATCGCGGCGATGAACACCTCGCAGATCAAGGCGCTCACAACGACAAGCATGGCCGCCCTGCTCGACACGCAGATCGGCGCCTTCACCACCACCCAAATTCAAGCGCTGAGCACAAGCCAGGTCGCCGCGCTCGATGAGACCCAGTTCGCGGCGCTCTCGACCACGCAAGTCGCGGCCTTCACCGCCACGCAAATCAAAGGCCTCAATGCGACGACCGTCGGCGCCATGGCCGACACGCAAATCGCGGCTTTGTCCGCGGCGCAGGTGGCGGCGCTGTCCGACACAGGCCTCGCCGCGTTCAACTCGACGCAGATGGCCGCTTTCAGCACGACACAGGTCGGCGCCCTCACGCGCAATCAATTGGCGGCGATGAGCGTTACGACGCTCGGCTCGCTTGAGGCGACGCAGACAGCGGCGCTCAGCATCACGCAGATGCGCGCGCTCACGACCACACAGCTTGGCACGCTCGACGCGACCGATGTCGCCGAATTCTCCCAAGCCCAGCTGGCCGCGCTCGCCTCGACGCAGGTCGACGCGCTGACCTCTACGAATATGGCGTCGCTGGCTGACACCCAGATCGCAGCGTTTACCGCCTCGCAGATCAAGTCGATTTCAGCGACCGAACTGGCAGCCTTCGCCGACACCCAAATTGCCGCGTTGACGGCGACGCAAGTCGCAGGTCTCACCAATACGCAAGTTGCCGGCCTCGATACGACGAACATCACAGCGCTCAATGAGACGCAGATCGGAGCCCTGAACGCCTCCCAGATCGCTTCGCTTTCCACATCGGCCCTTTCGGCCATGGATGCTGGGCAGTTCGGCGCGCTGAACACCACCCAAGTGCGCGCACTGACCAGCAGCCAAGTGGCCGCGCTCGACGCCACCGACATCGGCGAATTCACCACCACCCAGATCACGGCCCTGACGGCTACGCAGGTCACGAATCTGACCGAGACCGTCGTCGATTCCCTGGCGGACACGCAGATCGCGGCGCTGACTACGGCGCAATTGCAGGCGATCACGGCCACCAATATCGCGGGTCTGGCGGACACGCAGATCGCGGCGCTGGCCGCCACCCACATCGCCGCGCTGACGACAAGCCAGGTTCAGGGTCTCACCACCACGAACATCACCGCATTCAGCGAAACCCAGATTGGCGCGCTGACCGCTGGCCAGATCGCCCTGCTTTCGGCCGCGAGCGTCTCGGCTATGGCCGACACCCAGGTCCAAGCCTTGTCGAACGCCCAGGTTCAGGCGCTAACGACATCGCAACTCGCCGGCCTCGACGAGACCGACGTCGGTCAATTCACGGAAACGCAAATCGCAGCGCTCGCCACAACGCAGGTGCAGGCGTTCTCCACCACGAACCTTTCGGCGCTCGCCGACACCCAGATCGCCGCGCTGACCACGACGCAATTGCAGGCGGTTTCGACCAGCCACATCGCTGCGCTGACCGAAACGCAAGTCGGCGCCCTGACCACGACCCAAGTCGCCGCGCTCTCGACATCGCAAGTGCGCGCCTTTAACGCCACCAACCTATCGGCGCTTGACGCGGACCAGACTGCGGCGCTGACGGCCACGCAGGTCGCGGCGCTGACCACCACGCAGCTCGGCAATCTGGAAACCACCGACGTCGGCGAACTGACCACCACCCAAGTCGCGGCGCTCACGGCGACGCAGGTGCGTGGCTTGACGAGCACGACGATGGGCGCGCTGTCCGAGACGCAAATGGCGGCGTTTACCGCCACGCAGGTCCAGGCGCTGACCACAACGGCGATCGACGAACTGGCGGAGACACAGGTCGCGGCGCTGACCACCACTCAGGTTGCAGCTCTGTCGGCCACCCAGGTGCGCGCGCTGAACGACACCAATCTCGCCGCCCTCGACGCCACCCAGTTCGCGGCGTTCAACGGCACCCAGATCAAGGCCCTGACCACAACGCAGCTGGGCGCGCTCGATGCGGCTAATCTGGCGGAGTTCACGGCGACGCAACTCAATGCGCTGTCGACATCGCAGGTCTCGGCGCTCACCGCCACCAATATCGCCGACCTCAACGAAACGCAGATCGGCGCTTTCACCGCCGCACAGATCGGCCGTCTCGGCACGGAAGTCGTCAACGCGCTGAACGCCACGCAGTTCAACGCCTGGAACGCGACGCAGGTCGCCGGCCTCGTGACAACGCAGATTGAGGCGCTTGAAGCGACCGACATCGCCGAGTTCACGACGACGCAGATCGCGGCGCTCACCAAGCGCCAGATCGAGACGCTGACGACGACGACGCTGGCCGGTCTCGCCGACACCCAAGTCGCGGCGTTCACGACCAGCCAGATCCAAAATTTCACCGCCACGAACCTTTCTGCGCTTGACGGCGCACAGGCCGGCGCGCTGACGGCGACGCAGATCGCGGCGTTGAAAACCACGCAAGTCACCGCCTTCGACGCCGCCGACATGGCGGAATTCTCGACGACGCAGGTCGCCGCCTTCACGGCCGCCCAGATCAGCCGCCTGACCGACACCGCCGTCGGCGCACTGGACTCGGCGCAGATCGGCGCCTGGAACACGACACAGGTTCGCGCGCTGACCACGACGCAGATCACGGCCCTCAGCGCCACCGACGTGGCCGAGCTGACCACGACGCAGCTTGCGGCGATGAATACCTCGCAGATCGCCGCACTCCGCGACACCAACGTCACGGAGCTGGCGGACACCCAGATCGCAGCGCTGACGAACGCACAAGTCCAAGCGCTCTCAACGACAATCATCAACTCGCTGGCGGATACGCAAATCGCGGCGTTCACCAGTGGCCAGATCGCGGCGCTCTCGAGCAGCCAAGCGGCGAGCTTGACCGAAACCAGCATTGCGGCGCTCACCGAGACGCAAGCTGGCGCGATGACGGCGACGCAGATCGCGGCCCTCTCCACCACCGCGGCCGCGGCCTTCGAACAAACCCATATCGCGGCCATGAACACCACGCAGGTGCGTGCATTCTCGACGTCGCAAGTGGCGGCGTTCAATGAGACCGACATCGGCGAGTTCACCGAAACGCAGATCGGCGCCCTGCATACCTCGCAGGTCGCGGCATTGAGTTCGACCAATCTCGCGGCCATGGCGGAGACCCAGGTGGCGGCGCTGACGACGGCGCAGCTCGCAGCGATCACTTCGACCAATTTCGCGGCTCTTGGCGATACGCAGGTGGCGGCGCTCACGACCACGCAGGTGGCCTCACTATCGACCGGCCAGCTTCAGGCGCTCGACGCCACTAATCTGGCCGCGTTCGACGCCACGCAAATGGCGGCACTCACCACCACACAAGTGGCGGCGCTCACCACCACGCAAATCGGCGACCTCGGCGCCGGCGATATCGCCGAGCTGGGCGCCACCCAGATCGCCGCCCTGACCGCGACCCAAGTGCGCGGCCTGACAGAGACCAACATCGCCGACCTCGCCGACACGCAGGTCGCCGCATTCACGACAACCCAAATCGCTGCGCTCTCCACGACCAACGCCTCGGCGCTCGCCGACACGCAAGTGGCGGCCATGAGCGCAACTCAGTTCGCCGCGTTCAACACCACGCAGATCACTGCGCTCAATGAAACCGACATCGGCGAACTGAACGAAACCCAGATCGGCGCCCTCACCACGACGCAAGTCAAGGCGCTGCTCGAAACGCAACTCGACGCGCTGGCCGACACGCAAGTTGCCGCTCTAACCACCACGCAATTGCTGGCGATGAGCACGACCCGTCTGGCGTCGCTCGATGAAACGCAAATGGCGGCGCTGACGACGACGCAGATCGCCGGGCTCTCCACCGCGCAGCTCAAGGCCTTCTCGGCCGCGAACTTGAGCGCCCTCGACGCCACCCAAGTCGGCGCGCTGAGCGCTTCGCAAGTGGCGGCGCTGACCAGCACGCAGCTGAACGCGCTCGACACCGCTGACATGGTCGAGTTCACGACGACGCAAATCGCCGGCATGGCGACGACCCAGGTGCGCGATCTCAGCGAAACCAACCTCGCCGCCCTGACCGATACGCAAGTCGCTGCGCTCACCGCCAACCAGGTGAAGGCGATTTCGTCGACCGGACTTGCGGGTCTGGCTGAAACGCAAATCGCCGCCATGACAACGACGCAGGTCCAGGCGTTGACGGCGACCCAAATCGGCGGGCTCGAAGCCACCGATATGGGCGAGTTCAGCACCACCCAGATCGCGGCATTGACGGGCACCCAAGTGAAGGCGCTCTCGACCACCAACCTGCAAGCGCTCTCGGACGCGCAGATCGCGGCCATGAGCATCGCGCAGCTCCAGGCGATCGCCACCACCGCCATCCGCTCGCTGACGGATACCCAGATCGCGGCGCTGACATTGACGCAGATCGGTGGTTTCGCCGCTTCGCAGATCGCCGCCTTCTCGACCACGAACCTGAACGCGCTTGACGCGGCCCAGGTAGGCGCGCTGACGACCACCCAGGTCAAGGCCCTCACCGCGACGCAAGTCGGCGCGCTGGAAGCCACGGACCTGGCGGAATTCAGCGTGGCGCAACTGCAAGCGCTCAGCTCGACGCAAGTCTCGTCCTTCACGGCGACGAACATCGCTTCGCTGGCCGACACGCAGGTCGCGGGCCTTGCGACAACGCAATTGTCGCGCCTCGGCACTGAAGCCTTCGCCGCCCTCGACGCTGCTCAAGTCGGCGCGCTCAGCACGACTCAAGTGAAGTCGCTCACTACGACGCAGATCAACGCGCTCGAAGCGACCGACATCGCCGAGTTTGCGGATACGCAGATCGCGTCAATGACGACGGCACAGGTGCAGGCCCTGTCGACGACGGTGATCGCCGGCATCGAAGCCGCACAGGTGGCCGCGCTCGACGTCACGCAGATCGCGGCGCTGACGGCGACCCAACTTGATCACCTCTCGACGACGAACATTGCGTCGCTGACCACCACGCAGGTTTACGCCTTCACCTCGACGCAGGTGGCCAGCCTGGATGGCGACCAGATCGAGGCTTATCTGAGCGTCGCCTAAGCGGGGCACAAAGGTTAACGGACGCCCGGCCGCGTGAGCAGCCGGGCGCTTCGGCATTAAGGTTTTGAAAACGCAAATCGCCGGAGTTTCGCGCCCGCGCGGGCATGCGCGACCGGATCGCCCGGCGCCAACGGGCCCGCCCAGGGTTCGCTTGCATGTCCCAAACCGATTTTGTCGGCGCGCTTCAGAAAATCACGGGCGGCGCCCTGCCGATTGGCGAGCTGATCGGCGCGGCGCAGGCGCTCACGCAAGCGGGACAACCCGACCAGGCGCGGCAGCTCTATCAGGTCTGGATCGCGATGAACGCGAGCGATCCTCTGGTCTTCATCGCGCATTTCAATTGCTCGACCCTGATGCAAGCGCTGGGCGACGCCGCCGGGGCTGAGATCGCGCTACGGAGCGCGCTGGCGGCCAGCCCCGATTTCGCGCCGGCGCGAATCAATCTCGGCAGCGCGCTGGAGCGGCGCGGCGCGGTGAAGGACGCGCTGACAGAGTGGCAAACAGGTGTCGAGCGCCTCGCCGCCGTCACCGGCGATGCGGTTGAGTACAAAATCACGCTGCTGAAGCAGATCAGCCGGGTGATGGGCGACAATCAGATGCACGAGGCGTCTGAAACCGCATTGATCCAGGCGCTCGATCTGAATGCCGATCAGCGCGACGTGCTGGAGCAGTACGGCGCGGTGCGGTTGGCGCAGTGCAAATGGCCGATCGCGCAGGTGACGCCCAAGGTGTCGCGCCGCGCGTTCGTCTCCCGCTTCCATCCCCTCTCCGCGTGCGCCTACGCGGACGATCCGCTGATGCATCTGGGCGTGGCCAAGCGTTACGTCGAAGCGTTGACGCCGATTGACAGCATCAATCCGAGATTCGACCGGCGCGATGCCCCGATCGAGAGCCATCGGCGCCTGCGCATCGGCTATGTTTCATCGGATCTGCGCAGCCACGCCGTCGGCTATCTGATGGCCAATCTGTTCGAAACGCACGATCCGCAGGCGATCGAGGTGTTCGTCTATTATTGCGGCATACCGGCGGACGACGTGATCAATCAGCGCGTGAAGGCTGTCGCCGAACATTGGACCGACATCCGTTCGATGTCGGACGATGACGCCGCCGCCGCGATCGCGGCCGACGGCATCGACATCCTGGTCGACGTAAACGGGCACACGCGCGAAGCGCGCTTGGGCGTGTTCGCGCGCCGGCCCGCGCCGATTATCGTCAATTGGCTAGGCTATCCGGGTACGATGGGCAGCCCCTATCACCACTACATCGTCGCTGACGAGAACATCATTCCGCCGGAGATGGAGCATTACTATTCCGAGCGCGTGCTGCGCCTGCCCTGCTACCAGCCGAATGATCGTCGCCGATTGATTGATCCGAACACGCCGACGCGCGCGGACATGGGCTTGCCGAACGACGCCTTCGTATTCTGCAGCTTCAACGCCGCGCACAAGGTCACGCGCTTCTCGTTCGAACGCTGGCTGGAAATTCTCAAGCAGACGCCGAACAGCGTACTTTGGCTACTCGACTACAATGCCGAGACCAATGCACGGCTGCGCGCCTATGCGAGCGCCCGCGGCGTCGCCAGCGAGCGTCTGATCTTCGCCCCCAAGATCGCCAATCCGCGCCATTTGGCGCGCTACCCCTTGGCCGACCTCTTCCTCGACACCGTCCCTTATGGGGCGCACACGACGGCGTCCGACGCGCTCTGGATGGGCGTGCCGGTGCTGACGCTGATGGGCCGCAGCTTTGCCTCGCGCGTGTGCGGATCGCTGGTGCGCAGCGCGGGACTTCCCGAACTTGTGTGCGATACGCCGGAAGAATTCGTGACGCGCGGCATCGCCCTGGCCGGCGCGGATCGGCTCAGTCTGCGCGCCTATCGCGAACGCCTCGTGGCCAATCGCGACACCTGCCTGCTGTTCGACACGCCCCTGCTCGCGCGCAAGCTCGAGGCGCTCTACATCACCATGCGCGACGAATACCTCGCGGGCGCGTTGCCACAGCCAAATCTCGCGAATCTTGAATCCTATATGGAAATCGGCGTCGCCTACGATCACGATGCTGCCGAGATCGGCATGCTGGCGGACTATGAGGAATTCTATCGCGCCGAACTCGCCAAGCGCCATCACCAGCGGCCGATGCAAATCGACGGCCGCCTGTGGGATGGCGGCGTGACGGCGGTGAAGGCCACGCCCGCGCAGGTCAACCGCGCCGCTTAATTCCGAGCTTCGATCACGGGGCCGCCGCCGAACGCGCGATAGGTTGCGATCGCGGCGCGCGCCTGCTGCGCCTCGGATTCGATGCGCGTGAGCTCCGCCTCAATCAATTGCTGCTCGGAGCGAAGCCGATCACTCAGACTCTGAATGCCGGCCTCGTATGCCGCGCGTGAGCCGCGCGCGGTGACGTTCGCCGCCTCTTCCGCTTCATTCGCGGCGTCCAAGCGCAGACGCCCTTGATCCAGCGCCACGAGCGCGTTGGAGGCTTCGGCGACGGCTTGTGTCACGGTTTGGCGATACTGGATCAGAGCTTGATCGAATTGCGCGTCGCGCTGGCGGATGGTCGCAAAACGCGCGCCCCAGTCAAACAATGGAATGGAGATAAACGGTGTCGCCGAGCCGATCGTCGCCCCAACGCCCGTCGGGTCGCCGATCAGCGCATCAGACACCGTGATCGACCCCGTGAGATTGATCTGCGGCAACAAGGCATTGCGCGCGTCGGACACGTTCGCCGCTGCAAGCAACGTCTGCGCTTCGGCGCGCGCCACATCCGGGCGGAGACGCAGCAAGTCCGCCGGCGCCGCAGGCGCCGCCGCCAGTTCAAGATGCGGCACTGGCGCATTGGCTTGCGCGAGCGCGGCGCGGATCGTGTCCGGCTCCGCGCCCGGCGCGACCCCACGCAGCACAGCGAGCACGTTCTCGGCGCGACGAGCCTCGATGATGATGCCGGGAATGCGCGTGCGCGTCGTCGCGGCCGCACGGCGCGCGTCAGCGGCGTCTGCGTCCGAAGCAAAGCCCGCGCGCGCACTGGTCTGCAGGATGCCGGCGAGTTCGTCGGAAATCTGCGCCGAGCGCTCGAGCGCGACACGGCTCGCCTGCGCCGCACGCAAATCAACATAGGCCTGCGCCACATCGGCGACGAGCGAGACTTGCGCGGCGCGGAGGTCGGCGCGCGCGCTTTGCGTATTGGCGCGCGCCGCGGTCGAGGCCGCTTCGATGCGCCCAAACAACGGAATTTCCCATGTCGCCTGCGCGCCATAGCTCCCCGTCATCTGCTCGCGCTCAAAGCCGCCGGCGGCGGTCGGCAGCGCACCGTCTTCGATCGCGCGCGTGTATTGGCCCTGCCCCGTGGCGGTCAGCTCCGGCAGATAGCGGGTCAGCGTTTGGTACGAGAGCGCACGAGCTTCGCGGATGCGGGAGACGGCGAGCTGGATTGACGGTCCATTTTGGAGCGCATCCGCAACGAGCGTGTCGAGCGTGGGATCATTGAATTGGCGCCACCAATCCGTGACGGGGAGTTCGGCGCCCGCAGGGGCGTCCTGCCAAACGCTCGGCAGAGGCGGAGCTTCGGCGCGGTCCCGAGGCATGGTCGAGCAGGCGGCCAAGACCGCCGCCGCGGACATCGCCGCCGCCCGACTGAGGGATCGCAAACGCATCATTCCTCGTTACTCCGCAAAGCCTTAGCCCGGCCCTAACCACGTTGGGCGCATCTTCGGACCGCACTGGGACTTGGGTCGACTGCTTGACCGCGTCCAAGTTTAACATTTATAGAACGAACATTCGTTTTATATGCAACGCAGCGTATTGGGGCAAGCCCCGCGCTTGAAATGAGGGTAAGTCTTGGCGCGGATCGCTGATCCCCTGCTGGCTGATAGACGCCGCCGCCAGATCATGGACGCGGCGATCGTCTGCTTTCGCCGTCGCGGCTTCCATCAGGCGTCGATGCAAGAGATTTGCGCCGAGGCCGGGATCAGCGCAGGCGCCCTCTATCGTTATTTCGGCTCCAAAGCGGACATCATCGGCGCCATCGCCGAGGAATCGCGCGCAGAGGGCGATGTCGCGTTTCTGCGCGCCGCCGAGAAGTTTGGCTTCCTGGAGGCGCTCCTCACCTCGGCCCGCGACTTCCTGCAGAAGATCGTCGATGACGGTCCGCTCGTCGCCGACATCATGGGCGAGGCCTTGCGCGACGAGAGCATCGCCACAGCGCTGCGCGCCAGCGACAGCCGGAGCATCATGATCATCGCCAAGGCCATTATCGCCGCGCAGGAGCGCGGTGAGATTGATCCCGCGCTCGATCCCGAAAAAACGGCGGACACCTTGTTCGCCCTCGTTGAAGGCATAGGTCTGCGACGGGCCTTCACTGGCGCGATGGATGCGGAAGCCGCCATCGCGCAATTCCGCACGATTGCAGAACGTTATTTAGCTCCTCCCCGAGAACGGTCATGAACAAGCCCGATCGCCCCGAAATTTTCAACAAAGCTGGCGACCTCTTGAAGCGCGCCGCCGACGCTGGCGGCACTGCGATGAAGAGCGTGGGCGACGCGAGCGAAGCCGCGTGGAACCGCGCCATTGACGCTCCGGACGAGGCCGGCAAACGTCGTAAGGCGCTGCTCATTCTTGGCGGCGGCATTGCCGCGATCATTGCCGTCCTTTTCGTGGTCAGCCGCCTGGGCGGCGACGGCGCGGTGCACACGCCGGTCTCCACGGCGCAAGCAGTCTCCGTGATCGAAGTCGCATCGCGGGGCGTCACGCCCACGGTTTCATTGAACGGCGAAGCGCGCCCCGTGCGCGATATTCAAGTCGCGGCGCCGGCAAGCGGCGTGCGCATCCTGGAAATACTCGTCGATGAAGGCGACACGGTGCGCGCTGGCCAAGCCATGGCGCGGCTCGACACCAACGTCGCGCAGGCACAAATCCGCTCAGCCCAAGCCAATGTCGCCGAAGCGGAATCGGCTGCGATCCGCGCGCGCGACGAATACGAACGCGCTGAATCGATCCGCGATTCCGGCGCGCTCTCTGCGGAAGCCATCGCGCAACGGCGCGCCGCGGCTGTCGCGGCTGACGCAAGGTTGGCGGCCGCGCGCGCCCAATTACAGGAAGTGAATGCGCGCCTCGGCGGCGGCTATGTGCGCGCGCCGGCGGCGGGTCTGGTCATCGACCGCATGGCCGAAGTCGGCCGCAACGTCGATGGCCAAGTGCTGTTCCGCATCGCCGCCGACAATCGCCTCGAAGTTGCCGCGCAAGTCGCTGAGGCTGACGCGCTCGCACTCACCGAAGGCCAGACGGCGGAATTCACGCTTGTGGACGGCTCGACCGTGGAGGGCACGCTGCGCCGTGGCCCGGCTTCGATCGATAGTCGCACGCGCACGGGCGAAGCCCTCTTCTCTCTGCCGAGCGGCACGCGGGTGCGGGCGGGCATGTATCTGCGTGGCGTCGCACATCTGCAGGAACGCAACGTCCCCGCGATCCCGCAGAGTTCGGTGCTCTACGACAACGGCCAAGCGTATGTGTATGTGGTCGGCGACGACAACCTCGTGCGTCGTACCGAAGTGCGGCTTGGCGCGCGCGACGGCGAATATATCGAGATTCTCAGCGGCCTCGACATTGGTCAACGTGTTGTCGGCGCCGGCGCTGCGTTCTTGCAGGACGGCGACGAAGTCCGCCCACTCGCGACCGAAGCCTCGGCGGCGCCTTCGGCGACCGCCCCGGTTCCCCCAGCACAGCCGCAAGACCTGCGCGGCCGGGAAGGCTAAGCCATGGCTTGGAATATCTCCGCGGGCGCGATCCGCAATCCGATCCCGCCGATCGTTCTGATCCTTGCGCTCCTGTTCGCGGGTTGGACAGCGTATGGCCGTCTGCCGATCAACCAATTGCCGAACGTCGATTTCGGCGGCTTCACCGTCACCGTCGCGCAACCGGGCGCGGCCCCGGTTGAAATGGAAACCCAGATCACCCAACGCATCGAATCCGCGCTGACGGCGGTCGAAGGCGTAAAGCGCGTGACGTCCACCATCTCGCCCGGCGTGTCGCAAACCACAGTCGAGATGGAGAGCGGCACGGATCTCGGCCGCGCCGTTGATGATGCGCGCGACGCGATCAACCGAATCCGCTCGGAATTACCTGCCGACATCACCGAACCCGTAATCACGCGCATCGAAGCGGCCGCACAGCCGATCGGCTATTATGCGGTCGAAGGCCAAGGCATGACGCCCCAGGATATTTCCTGGTTCATTGATAATGATCTGCAGCGCGAATTGCTGGCGGTGCCAGGTGTTTCTCAAGTGCAGCGCATGGGGGGCGTGGATCGCGAGATCCGCATCGAGCTCGATCCGGCGCGCATGCTCGCCTATGGCATTTCGGCCGATCAGATCAACAATCAATTGCGGGCGCTGAACGTGGACTTGCCGGGCGGCCAGGCGGAAGTCGCCGGCCAAGCGCAATCCATCCGCACGCTCGGCGGAGCCGAGAGTGTGGCGGCCTTGGCGGACACGCGCATCACGGCGAGCGACGGGCGCGTGGTGCGGATCGGCGATCTCGGCACGGTGACGGATAGCGCCAGCGATCTGCAATCGATCTCACGCTATAATGGTCAACCGGTCGTTGGCTTTCTCGTGCTGCGCTCGCGCGGCGCCTCGGAAGTCAAAGTGTTCGATGCGATGGATGAACGTATCCGTCAGATCGAGGAACGCCGCCCGGAACTGCAAATCCGCGAGATCGGCTCCACCGTCGAATTCATTCGCGGCATGCACGAAAGCTCGATTCATGCGCTGATCGAAGGCGCCCTGCTCGCCTGCGTGGTTGTGTTCTTGATCCTGCGCGATTGGCGCTCGACCCTGATCGCCGCCGCCGCCATTCCACTCTCGATCATGCCGACCTTCGCTGGCATGGAGGTGCTTGGCTTCACGCTCAACATGGTGACCTTGATCGCGCTGGCGCTGGTCACTGGCGTGCTAGTCGATGATGCGATCGTGGAGATCGAGAACATCGTCAGGCACATGCGGATGGGCAAATCCGCGTATCAAGCTTCGCTCGAAGCCGCCGACGAGATCGGCCTCGCGGTCGTGGCCACGACATTCACGATCATCGCCGTGTTCGTGCCGGTGAGTTTCATGTCCGGCGGCATGGGCGTGTTCTTCCGGGAATTCGGCCTCACCGTCGCGATGGCGGCGTTCTTCTCGCTGGTTGTCGCGCGTTTGATCACGCCGATGATGGCTGCGTTCTTCCTGAGCAATGCCGGCCACGAAGAGAAGCCGCCTGGCATCATCCTCAACATCTACAAGGACGCGCTGCACTGGGCGATCATCAATCCATGGAAAACGATCGGCGTCGGCTTGGCCGTCTTCATCGTGCCGGTGGGCTTGCTGATAGCGGGCGCGATTCCGTCGGTCGTGATCCCCCGCTTTGACAACGGCATGATCCGCGCCAACGTTGAAATCCCACCGGGTACGCCTGTATTGCAGGCCGATCGGGTCCTCCAAGAGATGGCGACACGCATTCGCACGGCGACCCCAGAAGTCGAAGGCGTCTTCACATCCATGGACGGCGCTGATGGCTCTGCGCCGAGTGCAACGATCTACATTCAGCTCAGCGACCGCAACGAGCGCAGCCGATCGGCATATGCCATTCAGCAAACGTTGAGACCGATCCTCTCCGACTTCCCAGACTATCGCGCCGCGTTCGTACAAGATCAGGGCGGTAGCTCGGGCTCGGACATCACTGTTCAATTCGTTGGCCAGGATGCCGAGTCTGTGAACTTGGCTGCGGCGCGCCTCGCGGCGGCGATGAATCAGCGCGAAGAATTGGCGGACGTGCGATCAGCGTCGGCGCTGCGCCGACCCGAGATTCAGATACGACCACGTCAGGAAGACATGGCCCGTTTGGGTGTAACCTCCGCGAGCCTTGCGTCCGCGATCCGCATCGCGACCAGCGGGGACGCCGATCAGAATTTGCCGAAGTTCGATTTAGCCGATCGGCAGATCCCCATTCGTACAACGATACGTCCAGATCGCCGCCAAGACTTGGATGCGATCCGTTCGTTGCCGGTGCAATCGAACCTTGGCGCGCCGGTGCGGCTTGACGCCGTGGCAGACGTGCAATTCTCGCTCGGCGAAGCGACGATCGAGCGCCGCGATCGCGAGCGCGCGGTCACAGTGGGCGCCAACGTCGTGCCTGGCGTTGAGTTAAGCGTCGCACAGCAAGCCGTGACCTCGCTACCCGAGGCGCGCTCGGTCAACGACGTTCGCATTGATCCGATCCGCGATTTGCTGGTCTCGCTCAATCTCGCGGAGCCCTTACCTGCCGGACAAGTTCCAGACGGCGTGGCACTCGCCGGCGCGGGTCAGACAGAAGACTATTCGGAGATGACCAGCGCCTTCGGCACGGCCATGCTGTGGGGCGTCATCCTCATCTATGGCGTGCTGGTGCTGCTGTTCAAAGACTTCTTCCAGCCGATCACGATCATGACCGCACTGCCGCTATCGATCGGCGGCGCCTTCCTCGGCCTGATCATCGCCAACCAACCGCTCTCGCTCTTCGCCTTCATCGGTTTGCTGATGCTGATGGGTCTCGTCACCAAGAATTCGATCCTGCTGGTCGATTTCGCCGTGGAGCGCATGCATGCGGGCGCCAGCCGCAATACCGCGCTCATGGAAGCCGGCTTGAAGCGCGCGCGACCAATCATCATGACGACGTTCGCGATGTCGGCGGGCATGATCCCCGCCGCCGCGGGCTGGGGTGTGGACGGCACGCTGCGTCAGGGCATGGGCGCGGCCGTGATTGGCGGGCTGATGCTCTCGACCCTACTCTCGCTCGTGTTCGTGCCGGCGATGTTCGTGCTGATCGATCGCCTGGAGCGCTGGGTGCAGGGCTTCTTGCCGAAACCCAGCACCGGCGAAAGCCACGTGCACACGCCTGCGGAATAGCGCCTAGCGCGTCGCCTGTTCTAGATCGGCGATCAGATCGTCCTCGTGTTCGAGGCCGATCGAAAGCCGCAACAGCGTGTCGGTGATGCCTGCGCGCGCCCGCGCCTCCGGCGTCATCGACGCGTGCGTCATCGTTGCTGGATGCGAGACGAGAGATTCCACGCCGCCCAGCGATTGGGCCAACGTGAAGCGCTGCAGCTTATCGAGAAACACCGGCACGATGCGTGCCTCACCGGCGAGATCAATGCTCAGCATCGCGCCAAAGCCCTTCTGCTGCCGCTTGGCGATGGCGTGGCCGGAATGGCTTTCGAGCCCCGGATAGTGCACGGCCCGGAACGCCGAGTTCGCCAACAGCGCCGCGGCGACCTTCGCCGCCGTTTTCTGTTGCCGCTCCAGCCGCACGCTCAGGGTGCGCAGCCCGCGCAGCGTCAGCCAGGAATCAAACGGCGCGCCAGTCAGCCCGCAGCAATTGGCCCACCACTTCAGTTGCTCGACGTCGGCCGCATCTTTCGCGACCACCGCGCCACCGACCACATCTGAATGCCCATTGAGATATTTCGTTGTGGAGTGAACGACAAAATCCGCGCCCAGCGCGATCGGCTTCAGCAGCAGCGGCGAAAGGAATGTGTTGTCGGCGGCCACGCGCGCGCCCACGGCCTTAGCCGCCCTTGCTATGGCTTCGACATCCACAACCCGCATCAGCGGATTGCTCGGCGTCTCGATCCAGACCAGAGCCGGCTTACGCGCCAGCGCCGCGTTCAGCGCTTCCGCATCGCTCTGATCGACATACACAACTTCGATCTGCTTCTTGCGCGCTCGCGCCTCGAACAGCCGCCACGTCCCGCCATAGCAATCATGCGGGGCCACAATCAGCGCGCCTGCATCGAGCAAGCAGAGCACCAGATCCACAGCCGCCATACCCGAGCTGGTGACCACCGCGCCAGCGCCACGCTCAAGCGCGGCGAGCGCGCGCGCAAGCACATCGCGCGTCGGATTCGCGGTGCGCCCATAATCATACCCGCGCTTCTTTTGGAAGCCTTCGAGGCTGTAGCTTGACGACAGATAGAGTGGCGGCATCACCGCGCCCTCGCCCCGGTCTTCGTCCACCCCGATCGACGCGAGGATAGTTTCGTCGGACTCGAGCTCAGTCATCGTTCAAAAACTCACGCAGGATGGCGCCAACGCGCTCCGGCTCTTTCAGAAATGAATCGTGGCCGTAGAGCGACGGCAGAGTGCGCAGCGCCGTAAGGTGCTGCACCCTGCGGCCAAGCTCCTCGACCGCTTCTAGCGGCGCAATCTGATCGGTTGGACAGGCCACCAGCGTCAGCGGCGGACTGATCTCCTCCGGCCGCACAACGCAACGATCGATCGACTCGCTCAACGACAACCAACGCTGCGGGGCCATCGCGTCGATATAGGCTTCGCCGCGCGCGATGAGATAGCGGTCCAGCCCGGAGCGGCCCTGATCATCCAGCGCGCCGTCTTCGAAACGCTGCTCGAATTCGTCGGCGCTGCGGTACGTGATCATGGCCAGCTGACGCGCCAACGCGAGCCCCTGGCTGACCTCGCCCTGCGCAATCGCGAACTCGACCATGCGCCGTTGCACGCCCCGCCAGCCGCGCGCCAAAGCGGCGGGCTTGTGCGCAGCGCACAGCACGCACAGTCGCCTCACCCGCGCCGGCGCATAAGCCGCGAAATTCAAACCAACCGAGCCGCCATAAGATGAGCCAATCCAAGCCTCAATCACGCCAGCGCCCAGCGCGTCGAGCGCCACCGCGATCAACCGCGCCTGATCGCGCGGCGAGAGCCGCACGCGATGATCCTCCACCGGCGCGAAATCGAAGCCGAACACGCAATACTCATCGAGGTCGATCGCTTTGCCTGGTGCGACATGATCACGCCACCAACCGCCTTCACCGGCGATGAAACGCCCACTCGAAATGCCGCCGCTGACAATCACCACCGGCCCATCGGCGCGGCCGTAGCGACGCAAACGCACCTCGACGTCCGGCAAAGTGTCGCCCGTCTCCAAACGGAAATCGCTCGGCACGGCGACAAAAACATCTTCGCCCGCGTAGCTTGACGCTTGCGCCTGGGGATCGAGTTGAGCCGCCATCTTAAGCGCCGACATGCTCGCCCGCCTTCGCCAGCATCAGGTGTTCGACGCTCGCCGCGCCCTCCACCACGCCAGCCAGATCGCGCACGAACGCCCGCGCCCGCGCCGCCGAAATCGCCTTTACCCGGCAGCGCAGCACAAACAGATCGGCGCTGCGATTGAGTGAAAGCGCGTGCACATCGGCGCCGATGGCGCTCAGCCCGTCCGTGATGCCGCTCACGTCGGACCAATTCTTCAGGGAGAACAGCATCTCGTGCTGCAGTTCGAGCCCAGGAAGACAGAAATCTTCCGCGCCACAATCCGGCCCCGAGAGGGCTTGCAGTTCAAATGCCATAGCTACGCGCCTTCCAAATGCGCGTCGATTGTAGGCATCGCTTGCGGGCCGGAGGGGTGCGCCTGGGGCGCACTCACCTTCGCTTTAGCTGTATTTTTAACGCGCCCGCAAGCTGAGCATCAAATCGGCGCGAAGGAGCCTATAGCCCAGCCCGCCGCCTCTGTCACCTGCGTTGTTGCAGCGCAGCGGTCCCCTTCCGACAGGGCCGAACTGGGCGGGAGGGCGCACCCTCCCGCCCACCAGCGTCAGAGCCTGACCGACGTCAGCCGCAGGGAATTGGCGATCACCGAGACCGACGACAGCGCCATCGCCGCCGCCGCGATCATCGGCGATAGGAGATCGCCGGTGATCGGATAGAGCACGCCAGCCGCGATCGGCACGCCGGCGACGTTGTAGGCAAAGGCAAAGAATAGATTCTGCCGGATGTTGCTCATCGTCGCGCGCGAGACGGCCCGGGCGCGCACGATGCCTGTGAGATCGCCATGCAGCAGCGTCACGCCGGCGCTTTCGATCGCGACATCCGTGCCTGAGCCCATCGCGACGCCAACATCTGCCGCAGCAAGGCCCGGCGCGTCATTCACGCCGTCGCCAGCCATGGCCACAACCCGGCCCTCGCCCTTCAAGCGCGCCACTATGCGCGACTTCTCTTCGGGCAACACCTCCGCTTCGACCGTGTCGATGCCGAGCTTGCGCGCGACGGATTCTGCGGTTGTGCGATTATCACCGGTCAGCATCACGAGGCGCAGACCTTGTGCTTTCAGCGACGCGAGCGCGTCGGGTGTCGTGGCCTTGATCCGGTCGGCGATACCCAATACGGCGACGGCCGCGCCGTCCACACTCAGGAAGATGGCAGTGGCGCCGTCGCGGCGAAGCGATTCAGCGGCCGCGCGCAACGCGCTTGTGTCGACGTTGAGCTCGGCGAGATATTTCTCGGCGCCAAGCGCGACCTGGTGGCCATCGACCACGCCGATGACGCCTTTGCCCGTGGGCGAGTCGAAATCGCGCGCCTCTGCCAGAGAAAGACCGCGTTCCTTCGCCGCCGCGACGATCGCTAGCGCCAGAGGGTGTTCGCTTTGGTTTTCAAGGCTTGCCGCCAGACGCAACACATTGGCCTCTTCATGGCCCGGCGCAGTCTGGATCGCGATAAGTGCGGGCTTGCCTTCGGTCAGCGTGCCCGTCTTGTCGAGAACGAGCGTGTCGACTTTCTCGAAGCGCTCCAGCGCCTCGGCGTTTTTAATCAACACGCCCGCACGCGCGCCACGCCCGACACCCGCCATTATCGACATCGGAGTCGCAAGGCCGAGGGCGCAGGGACAGGCGATGATTAGCACCGAGACAGCCGCAATGAGGCCATACGAGAACGCGGGCGACGGTCCCAGCGCCCACCATGCAATGAGCGCGGCGATGGCGACCGCGATAACGGCGGGCACGAACCAGCCCGAGACCTTGTCGGCCAACCGTTGGATCGGCGCCCGCGACCGCTGCGCCTCGGCCACCATATGCACAATTCGTGAGAGCATCGTGTCGGCGCCGACGCGATCAGCCTCAATGATCAGCGCACCAGTCTGGTTGAGCGTGCCGCCGATAACGCGCGCGCCGGCGTCGCGCGTGACCGGCATCGACTCGCCCGTCACCATCGATTCATCAATCGTGGACCGGCCGTCTTGAACGATCCCGTCCACCGGGATTTTCTCGCCGGGACGCACGCGCAGCCGGTCGCCCACCGCGATCTGATCCAGCCCGACTTCCTCCTCCGCGCCGTCCTTGATGCGCCGCGCGGTCTTCGGCGCAAGGTCAAGCAGCGCTCGAATGGCGCCGCCGGTCCGCTCGCGCGCTTGCAGCTCCAACACTTGTCCCAAGAGCACCAGAACGGTGATCACTGCGGCGGCCTCGAAATAGACCGCGACCTGCCCGTGCGCATCGCGGAACTCTGGTGGGAATAGGCTTGGGGCCAGAAGCGCGACCACGCTGTAGATCCATGCGACACCCGTCCCCAGCGCGATCAGCGTGAACATGTTGAGGTTGCGGGTTTGCAAAGATTGGTAGCCGCGCTCGAAGAACGGGAAACCCGCCCACAACACGACGGGGGTGGCTAAGAGAAACTGGAGCCACGGATTCCACATCGCCGGCACAATCTGGTCGATGCCGAAAAAATGACGTCCCATCTCAAGCACCAGCACCGGCGCGGCCAGAGCCGCACCGATCCAAAATCGGCGCGACATATCCACGAGTTCAGGGTTTGGCCCGGCGTCCGCGGTGGGCGTCATCGGCTCCAGCGCCATGCCGCAAATCGGACACGAGCCGGGGCCGTCCCGCACGATCTCGGGGTGCATTGGGCACGTCCATTGCGCGCCCTTTGGCGCGTCCTTTGATGCCGCGGGCGCCGCACGATTGTGTCCATGGGCGTGGCAAGCCCCATGCGCCCCTTCGGGCTCTTTCTTCGCGCAGCAGGACTCCGAGGCATCGGGCTTGAAGTATTTCTCAGGCGCAGCCTGGAACTTGGCTCTGCAGCCGGCGCTGCAGAACAATACGTCTTCGCCATTGTGCGACAGCCGATGCGGCGTATCGCCTTTGACAATCATGCCGCAGACTGGGTCACGGAATTCTGCGGCGTGGTCGTGTCCGTGCTGATGGTGGGCGTGAGCGTCCATGGCTTTCTCGCGAGAATTTCGCGCTCCTGATTTCACTTGCCCCAGAGCCTCCACCTTCCCACAATGGTAAGGTCAACACGATAAATTCAGGTTCGATCCCATGAACATAGGGCAAGCCTCCGCACGAACGGGCGTATCGGCCAAAATGATCCGCTATTATGAGAGCATTGGCCTGCTGCCGTCGGCGGCGCGACGCGCAAATGGCTATCGCGACTACGGCGACCAAGACATCGCCGTGCTTCAGTTCGTGCGCCGCACCCGCGATCTGGGCTTTTCGCTTGAAGAAGTCTCCGCCTTGCTCGCGCTGTGGAGCGACAAGGGGCGCTCCTCGCGCGAGGTGAAGCAATTGGCGGAAACACACATCGCCGATCTCGAGCGCCGAATTCGCGAGATGCGCGCCGTGATGAAGACGCTCCGCGAACTTGCGCAGCATTGTCATGGCGACGAGCGCTCGGAGTGCCCGATCCTCGACGACTTGGCTAAACCGCGTACGCAAGGTCCGAGACGCACGCAACGCGCGGTGCGCGCGTGAGTTCAATTAGCTAGGGCTGATGAGGGGCAGCCTCACCATCGCGCATTTCGGCGCAATGACGCATCATCTCCTCATGGCTCATGCCGCCATGCCGCGCCGGGTCATGGTCGGGATGATGCGCCGCATCGCCATGATGCTCCTGCATCGCTTGGCAATGGCGCATCATCTCTTCGTGGTTCATCATCCCATGACCCATGCCGTGCGCGGTCGCGCAGCCGCCGAGCACAGCCATTGACGCTAGCGCGAACGTCCAATTTAACCGCATGATCTGTCTCCTCCAGGCTAGGCGCCATTGATACGCGCGGAGGCAGCGACCTTCACTCTCAAAGATGACCGGTCGGGGGATCGCGCGATCCTGGGACTTGGGCAGGACGCGCCGCGGACGGGCGTATGTGTCGCGCCAGCGCGCCCTCGCCGCGAATTTGGGAACCTCTAGATGGTATTCGAGGATCGCCGTCCCATCACGGGCTTGACCTTCCAGCGATGGGAAGGTGCACATTGTTACGCAGGCAAGCAAGGAGACGATCGTGTCGGTGGAGCGCCGGACCCTTTTAAAGACCATCGCCGGCGGCGCCGGGTTCGCGGCGGCGCAAGGGCTGTTCCCGACGTGGGCGCAGACCGGGTCGCTTGGCGTCGCACCGACACCCGTCACGCTCAGCGGACCCGACATCGCCCTGACCGTCGGCCATTCTCCGTTCCGTGTCGGCGGACGCACCGGTCATGCCATCACGGTCAACGGCACGCTGCCGGCGCCGCTCATCCGCCTGCGCGAGGGCCAGCATGCGCGCCTTGCCGTCACCAACACGCTGGACGAAGACACCTCCATCCACTGGCACGGCATCCTGCTTCCGTTTCAGATGGATGGGGTGCCCGGCATCAGCTTTCCCGGCATCCGTCCGGGCGAAACCTTCGTCTATGAATTTCCGGTGCGCCAAGCCGGCACCTATTGGTACCATAGCCATTCCGGCCTGCAGGAAGCGATGGGCCATTTCGGCCCGATGATCATTGATCCCGCCGGCGATGATCCTGTCGCCTATGATCGCGAGCACGTCATCGTGCTCTCCGATTGGAGCTTCCTGCATCCGCACGAGATTTTGCGGCGCCTCAAGGCCAGCCCGGGCTATTTCAACCAACAGCGCACCACCATCGCGGGTTTGCTTTCCGGCGAAGACCGCATGAGCGCTTCCGAGCGGCGCATGTGGGCCGAGATGCGCATGGATCCGCGCGACATTTCCGACGTCACCGGCTCGACCTATACCTATCTCGTCAACGGTCATGGACCGCAGGAGAATTGGACGGGCTTGTTCGTGCCCGGCGAGCGCGTGCGGCTTCGCATTGTCAACGCGTCGGCCATGACGAATTTCAACGTGCGGATTCCAGGCTTGCCGATGATCGTGGTGCAAGCTGACGGCGAAAACGTCCGCCCTGTCGAAGTCGATGAATTTCAGATCGCAGTGGCCGAGACGTACGATGTCATCGTTACGCCGCCCGATGATCGCGCCTATACTCTTGTTTCAGAATCGGTCGATCGCTCCGGCATGGGCCGCGCCACGCTGGCGCCGCGCCTAGGCATGAGCGCGGACATTCCGGCGCTGCGCCAAGTCCCGAACCTGACCATGCGCGACATGGGCATGGATATGGGGGGCATGGGCTCCATGGATCATGGTTCCATGGATCATGGCGCGATGGAGCATGGCGACATGAACATGCGCGACCGCTCGCTTGCGCCGCCCAATATGGCCGTAGGTGTCGGCGTGCAAAGCATCTCGCCCATGCCGGAGAACCGCTTGGCCGAGCGCCCGCTCGGACTTGAGAACGAGCCTCATCGCGTGCTGGTTTACACCGACCTCGTCGCGCTCCATCCCAACCGCGATACGCGGCAACCGTCGCGCAC
Organism: Vitreimonas sp.; assembly: GCF_036392335.1. Lineage (NCBI taxonomy): Bacteria > Pseudomonadati > Pseudomonadota > Alphaproteobacteria > Hyphomonadales > Hyphomonadaceae > Vitreimonas > Vitreimonas sp. Next base: position 2,550 of record NZ_DASVYD010000064.1, on the reverse strand, counting down.
GTTGGAGATCCACCTCACTGGCAATATGGAGCGCTATATGTGGGGCTTCGACGGACGCCGATTCAGCGAAATCGTCGAGCCCATTCGCTTCGAGCACAACGAGCGCGTCCGCGTCACGCTCGTCAACGACACGATGATGCAGCATCCGATCCATCTGCACGGACACTTTTTCGAGCTCGTGAATGGACACGCTGGCCATCAGCCTTTGAAGCATACGGTGAACGTGGCGCCAGGCGGACGCTTATCATTCGATCTCACGGCAGACGCACCTGGCGATTGGGCGTTCCACTGCCACATGATGATGCACATGCATTCGGGCATGTTCAACGTGGTGACGGTTCGACCTCTGGATGCCGCATCATGAGGATGATCGCCGCCCTTTTCGCCCCGCTTGTGCTCGCTGCAGCCATGCCCGCAGCGGCGCAAGACCATACGCACTATGAAACCGAAGCGCCCGCGCCCGATCCGCACGCCGAGCATGGTACAACGGCCGCACCTCAACCGGCGCCGGCCTCCATCGGCGATACGCAGGCCAACGCCGCTGATCTCTATTTCGATCCCGAAGTCATGGCGCGCGCGCGCCAGCAATTGCTCCATGAGAATGGCGGCATGAGAACACACGCCATCCTTCTTGAGCAATTGGAGGTGGGTTTCGACGATGACGAAGAGACCTATGCCTGGCACGCCCAAGGTTGGTACGGCGGCGATATTCATCGCTTCTGGTGGAAAACGGAGGGCGAAGGCGCGTTCGACGACGAGCTCGAGCACGCTGAGCTGCAATTGCTCTACAGCCGTGCGGTCACGCCTTATTTCGACCTTCAAGGCGGGCTGCGCCAGAGCACCCGCGACGGCGAAGAGTGGACCGATCTCGTGCTCGGCCTCCAAGGCCTAGCCCCCTATTGGTTCGAAGTCGGCGTGGCCGCCTTCATCTCCACGGACGGCGATGTGACCGCGCGCGCTGAAGCCGAGTACGACCTGCGACTGACGCAAAGGTTGATCCTGCAGCCAAGCGCCGAACTCGAACTCGCGGCGCAGGACATCCCCACGCTCGACATTGCCGCCGGGTTCACCGAAGCGGAGATTGGCGTGCGGCTGCGCTACGAGATCACCCGCCGTTTCGCGCCTTATGTCGGCGTCACCTGGGCGAGCGCGATCGGCGAAACGCGCGACCTCAGAGACGCGGGCGGCGCGGAGACCGAGTCCACGCGCGCGGTCCTCGGCCTTCGTACTTGGTTCTAAAAACCTAGGAGTTCTACATGCACGCATATTCCCTCATGCTCGGCGTGGTGCTGGCGCTGTTCGCGACAGCCCCGTTGGCTGCCGCGCAACACAGCCATGGCGGCCATGACGCGCACAGCGCCGCGCAAACCGACCCGTCCGACGGCGCGATGGGCGCGGCCCCAGAGACTTTCAGCGTCACCTTCGACCATCCGATGCGGCTCACCAGCCTCATCGTCACGCCGCGCGGCGGCGATCCCCTCGCGGTCGCTCTCGTCGACGCCGCCCCCGCCACCACCGTGACGGCGACCTTGCCGCCTCTGACGCCAGGCAATTACACTTTTACCTGGACCGCGAGCGGACCGGACAATCACACCATGACCGGTCGCGTCCGTTACATGGTCCATTGAACAAGAAGGGCCGGCGCCGCTCGAACGCGCCTATGTCCACGCCGGCTTGATTGCGGCGCGATGGGGGGAAGTTCATGTCGCTCGCGCGTATCGCGTCCTTCGTCCACAAATGGCTCGCGTTGCTGGTTGGCGTTCAGATCGTGCTCTGGGTGGTCAGCGGTCTATTCTTTTCGCTGATCCCCATTCAGCAGATCCGCAGCGAGCATTTGATACGTCCGCCGGCGGAGGCTCAGACGATCGACACCGCGACATTGGCCACGCTGGCGCGCGTGCGCGGCGATCAAGGTGAAGCGCCGACAAAGATCACGATCGAGCAAAGCAGCGGCGGACCTGTCATTCTGGCCGAGTTCGCTGAGGGACCGTCCATCCTCTACGACGCCGTCACGCTTCAGCGGCTCTCGCCCCTAAGCGCCGCGCAGGCGAGCGCCATCGCGCGCGCCCACGTCACGCTCACCTCCGCGCCCATCGGTGCGACGCTCGTGACCGCCGAGACGGCGGAGTACCGCGGCGCATTGCCGGCATGGCGCGTTCAATTCCCGGACGGCGGCCTATCCGTGTATGTGGCGCAAAACACCGGCGCCGTGACGGCTCGCCGCTCCGATCTTTGGCGTGTCTACGACACGCTTTGGGCGCTGCACATCATGGATTGGCGAAACCACGAGGACTTCAACCACCCGCTCATCATCATCGTCGCCGCCGTCACGCTGCTCTCGGTGATCGCCGGCATCGTACTGATTCCGTATCGCATCCGCTTCCGCCGACGCCCAGCGCAAGCCTTCGACTGAGCGCACAGAGTTGATACGCGCGCGGCGACTTTGCACGAACCGACGCCAGGGCCCGGATGGTCGGACGAGATCGCCGCGAGCCCCGTGCGTCAAGGCCGGCAATGGTGGGCGCGACAGGGATCGAACCTGTGACCCCT
>NZ_DASVYD010000063.1:0-2531 GCF_036392335.1 Vitreimonas sp. | reverse complement strand
TTTCGCCGAGGCGAACGTCGCCTATCTCGTCGGCGATTGGACCAATCGCGATGAGACGATTGCGGCGGAACTTGCCGCGCATGGACGCGCCGGCGTCCCACTCTATCTCTTTTATCCGGCGGACGGTCGAGCGCCCGTGGTGTTGCCGCAAATGCTCAGCCAGGACTTAATTCTGCAAACGATCCAGGGAGAGACGGAATGAACGAGATGTCACGACGCGCGCTTCTGATCGGTGGTGGCGCTTTGGTCGCCTTCGGCGCCGCTGGCGGCATCAATATGCTGCTGAGCGATGAGGCGCAGGCGGCGGTTGCCAATGGCGCACAGGCGCCGAATTTCTCGGTGCAGGATGCAAACGGCGCCACGCGCACGCTGGCGGAATTCCGCGGCCGCACGGTCGTGCTGGAGTGGACCAACCACGGCTGTCCGTATGTGCGCAAGCACTATGACTCGCGCAACATGCAGACGCTGCAGCAGGAGGCGACGGCGGACGGCGTCGTCTGGCTGCAGATCATTTCGTCGGCCCCAGGCGAGCAAGGGCATCTCGACGCCGCCGGTGCGCGCGCGCGCGTGCAGACCGACGGCGCGTCGCCCACGGCGACCTTGCTTGACCCCACGGGTGCGGTTGGCCGCGCATACGGCGCGCTAACAACGCCGCACATGTACATCATCAACGCCGAAGGCGTGCTGGTGTATCAGGGCGCGATCGATGACCGCCCATCGGCGCGTCCGTCCTCGCTGGAAGGCGCGACGAATTATGTGCGCGCCGCGCTCGCGGACATCGAGGCCGGCCGCGCCGTGGCCACAGCGCAAACCACGCCCTATGGCTGCAATGTGAAGTACGCGAGGTAAGCGTCTTCCCCCGCGTGCGGGGGCGCATAGCTAATCGCCAGCGCGCGCGACCTCATCCGCCGCCATGCTGGCAGCGATTGGGGCGAGTTGGATCGCGTCGTCCATTAGGACGCGCAGATTGGTGAAGGCCGCGGCGCGTTCGGCCTCGGTGTCGGCGTCGCGGAATTCGCTCATGCGCACGCGCGCATCAGTGGCGATGTCGTGGAAGATGCATGGCAGATCTTGCTCGACGCCGACCTGGTTAAGGGCGGCCGAAAGCCGCTCAGCGTCGCCCGAGAAATCGGCGAGATCGGCCAACAAGCCCGGCGTGATCTCGGTCTGAACGGTGAGGGCGCGCGCACTCGTCTCAACCTCGTTCGAGAGCATGGAGATGTCGGTGAGGGCGGCGGCGCCCAGAAAGGTCAAAGCGGCACAGCTCAGCATGATGGGCCTCCCAACCCGTATCGTAAGCATGCCGGCTGCAAGGCGGGCGCCGGATACTCGGTTCGGGGGATGGGGTTCTCAATTTTGGGGATTAGGGATTGGGTGTTGGGCTTGGGGAGGGCTGTGTCGCCCTTGCTCAAGCGTCCCCCAATCCCTAATCCCCAATCCCTAATCCCGCCCAGAGAACCACGATGTCAGACCAAGCCGCCAATCGCCCCAAGCCCCGCCGCGCGCGGGGGCTGATGGATCGGCGCGGGCCGGGCTTGGCGCTGGAGCGCGGGCTGATCCAGCGCATCGCCAAGGTCTATGAGACCTGGGGCTTCGAGCCGCTGGAGACGCCGGCGTTCGAATATGCCGATGCGCTCGGCAAGTTCCTGCCGGACCAGGATCGGCCGAACGAAGGCGTGTTCGCGCTGCAGGACGACGACGAGCAATGGCTGGCGCTGCGCTACGATCTGACCGCGCCGCTGGCCCGGTTCGTCGCAGAGAATTTCGACGCGCTGCCGAAGCCCTATCGCCGCTGGGCGGCGGGCCCCGTATGGCGCAATGAGAAGCCGGGACCGGGGCGTTTCCGGGAATTCTGGCAATGCGACGCGGATACGGTCGGCGCGGCGTCGCCGGCGGCGGATGCGGAGATGATCGCTGTTGCGTGCGCGGGGCTGGAAGCGGCCGGCGTGCAGCGCGGCGGGTATCAGATTTTTGTCAGTGATCGTCGGCTGCTTGACGCCTTGCTTGAGAGCATTGGCTTGCCAGGTAATGACGCTTCTCGCGCTCAGCGGCTCCGTGTGCTGCGAGCGATCGATAAGATGGACCGGTTAGGGCCGGACAACGTAGCGCTTTTGTTGGGCGAGGGCCGAACAGACGAGTCTGGTGATCGCACCGAAGGTGCAAAGCTGGATAGCGCGCAGATCAGGACCGTTCTTGAGTTCGCCACTCCAGAATTCTTTGCCGGAGCGCCGCAGCTCTATCTTCAACGAGAAGGGCTAACCAGACTCCGAAACGTCGAGGCGGGCCGTCTAGCGCTCGATCACATGGCGGGAATTTGTGAGACGCTCGACGCGCTGGGAGTCACGCCCGAGCAGTATCGGTTTGATACCGCAGTGGTCCGTGGTCTCGAATACTACACAGGGACTGTGTTCGAGGCGCAGTTGATTGGCGCGGGCGGCGCGAACTTTGGTTCGGTCGGCGGCGGCGGGCGCTATGATGACCTCGTCTCCCGCTTCCGTGGCGAACGCATTCCGGCGACCGGCTTCTCCATC
>NZ_DASVYD010000062.1:0-4920 GCF_036392335.1 Vitreimonas sp. | reverse complement strand
GTGATCGACGAGGAGGAAGATGTTTTCCCATTGCTCCGCAAACGATGCTTGCCTGAGGATCAGGTGGACGAGGTCCTGGATCGCCTGACGGAAGAGCACGCTGAGGATAAAGCGCTATCCACCCGCGCGCGCGATGTGTTGAATGCCTGCCTCATCGTCCGAAAGCCGCCGCACGCCATTGAAGGCGGCGCGGAGGCGCTACGCGCGTTCGCGCACCACGAAATGCAGCATCTTACGCTGGAGAATGCCGTGGTCGTGCCGCTTGCGCGGAGGCGCTTCAGCGCTGCGGATCTGCGCTTTCTGAGCGCCAGACTGATCGCCCGCCGCCGCCGGGTGGCGGCGACGGACGAATAGCTCACGAACATTTCGAATAGCCGCAATCCAGGCACTTGTCGCACCCTTCGGCGCGCACAAGGGCAGCGGCGTTGCACTTCGGGCAGAATCGGGGACGGGAGTTGGCGACCGGCGCCGGGTCGGCCGCTGTCACCGGCGCGGCGATCGTATCGCTATCCAGGTGACGTTGGATCACGTCGCCAATCGCGGCTAGCAGCGACGGCACGTAGCGCCCATGCAGCCATGCGCCGCCGCGCGGATCAAACACGGCCTTGAGTTCCTCCGCCACGAACGACACATCGCCGCCGCGACGGAACACGGCGGAGATCATGCGGGTAAGCGCAAGCGTCCAGGCATAGTGCTCCATGTTCTTCGAGTTGATGAAAATCTCGAACGGCCGGCGTACGCCGCCTTCGTCGATATCGTTGATCGTCACATAGAGCGCGTGCTCGCTCTCCGGCCACTTGATCTTATAGGTTGAGCCGATCAGGGTCTCTGGGCGCGCGGCCAATGGCGGCGGCGCGGGCGTTGGCGGCGTCTGCTCTGCGGGCTTCTCAACAGAGAGAATCGAGCCTGTGACAGCATTCGGCCGGTAGGTTGTACAGCCTTTGCAGCCGAGGTCGAACGCCCGCGCGTAGATGTCGGCAAAATCCTCGAACGGAATGTCTTCCGGACAATTGACCGTCTTTGAAATCGAACTGTCGATGAAGCGCTGCGCGGCGGCCTGCATCGCGAGGTGATCGGCGGGCGTAAGCGTCTGGGCGCTGACAAAACTATGCTCCGGCGGAGTCGCTTCGCCATGTGTGCGGCGCCACATCGTCAAAGCGTAATCTTGAACGGGCTCCTCGATGAATGAATTGTCGGGCTGACGCACGCGGCGCTGATAGGAAAACGCAAACACCGGCTCGATGCCCGAGGACGTATTCCCGGCAAGCAAGGAGATCGTACCCGTCGGCGCGATCGTGGTCAGGCAACCGTTGCGCAGCCCGTGCTCGGCAATAAGCGCGCGGGTATCGGTGTCTAAGGAGGCCAAAGTCGGCCGATCGAGGATCGCTGTATCGTAGGCGGGAAACACGCCCTTTTCCGCCGCAAGCAGAGCGGAGGCGCGGTAGGCCGCGGTGCGAATGGCGCTCAGCCATTTCTCCGTGAGCGCCACGCCATCTGCGCCGCCATAGCGCGTGTTGCAGAAAATCAGGGCGTCAGCCAGACCCGTAACGCCAAGCCCGATGCGGCGCTTGGCCTTGGCTTCCTGCTCTTGTTCGCGGAGCGGATAGCGCGAAACGTCGATCACATTGTCGAGAAAGCGGACTGATGTGGTGGTTAGACGCTCCAGTTCTTCGATGTCGATCTCGGCGTCGGCCTCGAACGGACGTTGTACGAGCCGCGACAGATTGATCGATCCCAACAAACATGCGCCGTAGGGCGGTAAAGGCTGCTCGCCGCACGGGTTCGTTGCGGAGATGGTTTCGCAATAGGCGAGATTGTTCTCCGCATTGACACGATCGATGAAGATCACGCCGGGCTCGGCGGCATCATAGGTCGAACGCATCAGGCGCGCCCAGAGATCGCGCGCGCGCACTGTCCGATATATTTGGCCGTTGAACTGAAGCGGCCAGTCTTGATCCGCGGCGAGCGCGGCCATGAAGTCGTTGGTGACCAGCGCCGAAATGTTGAAATTACGCAGTCGCGACGCATCGCGCTTGGCGTCTATGAACGCTTCAATGTCCGGGTGATCAATACGCAGACATCCCATCATCGCGCCACGGCGCTGGCCCGCGGACATGACAGTGCGGCACATCGCGTCCCACGCATCCATGAAGGAGAGCGGCCCGGACGCCTGCGCGCCGACGCCGCGTACCGGCGCGCCGGCGGGACGTATGGTTGAGAAGTCCATGCCCACGCCGCCGCCTTGCTGCATGGTGAGTGCGGCTTCGCGCAAATGTTCGAAGATGCCGTCGAGATTGTCCGGGATGGTTCCCATCACGAAGCAATTGAACAGAGTGACAGCGCGCCCGGTGCCGGCGCCGGCTATGATGCGGCCCGCCGGCAGGAACTTGAAATCACGAAGCGCATCTTCGAATTGCTCGCGCCAATAGCGGCGCGTGCGCGAGGGTTCAGCCTCGGCGATCGCGGCGGCGACGCGCGCCCACGTGGACTCAACACTCTGGTCACCGCCGTCGCCATCGGGGCGGAAGCGATATTTCGCGTTCCAGATTTCGGCGGAAATGGCGGCGTCAAAAGGCATGTCCTTGCTCCATTCATCTGAGTTCGTGCGCCAGTCTCCATGAGTCGAATGTAAGGCGGAGGTAAATTGCAGCAGCTCGCGACAACGCAGCGCAGTTTTTGCCTTCGATCAACGAGTGCTTTGATGTTGGTCAATCGTCACACGCTGCGTGCGCGATATGATAATCATTATGAGGAGAGCGGCAATGTTGCACAAGACGATCTCGGAGATTTCCAGCGCAAACGCCGGCGCGGCGGGCGTGTTACGGCGTCTCAAAATTGATCTGTGTGACGAGGGGGAGCGTCGATTACGGGACGTGCTCGGCGAGCGCGCCATAGACGCGGCGGTCGTTTTGGAGGATTTGCAGGCCACGCAGGGCAGCGCGCGTGATGACGCGCCCACTACGCCCGAGGCGCTCATCCCCTTCATCCTGGAAACCTATCACGCCGTGCATCGGCGCGAATTGCCGGAACTCTACAAGCTCGCCCGCAAAGTGGAGGCGGTTCACGCCAGTCATGAAGCGGCGCCTGTGGGTCTCGCAGACTTCCTGGCGGCGCTACTGGGGGAATTGGAGGACCATATGAGCAAGGAGGAGCAAGTGCTGTTTCCGACCTTGCTCGCGGGTGGCGGAGGTTGCGCGCCGTTCGCGATGCGGCGCATGCGTATGGAGCATGAAGGGCACGAACGTCATCTGGAAGAGTTGAGCGCGCGCACGAACGCGTTTTTGCCGCCAGAAGACGCTTGCGGCACGTGGCGTGCGCTCTATGCGGGGTGCGCCAAGCTCCATGAGGACCTGCGCGCGCATATCGCATTAGAGAATGAAGTGTTGTTTCCGATGTTCGAATAGCGGATCGGGGATTGATGTTTGTCATTGGGCCAGCGTCGAGGTGAGCGCATTGTGCGCGCGTGGCTGCGGCAGCTCGGTCATGGCTGACGCCGTCTCTCCCTAGCTTGGCGGCCGCACCCGCGGCCGCCATTTTTTCGTGGTTGTGGCAAAGCGGTAGAGGGCTCCGTGCCCTCTGACTCCCGACGCTCCCACCCCACAGCGGCGGCACGCACCGCCAGCGTTGTTTAGGGCGGAGGTAGAAATCCAGATGCCTCGGTCGACAATCGTCGGAAGTTAGACTTCCGCTTTCAGGGGCGCCGCGTTAGGGATCTCGCACCTCGTCACGCCCACGGACTGTGTCGGAGCGGCCATCAGCTCCCTTCGTCGGTGCGCTGCAATATTCGTCAATCCACTTTGTAGGTTCGCCGGGTTTGATTTCCGGTCCGCCTTTGGCAACTTGAGGCGCGCCCAAGATGTTGCTGGGCGCTGGCGCTTGTTCCACCTGCATTAGGCGTGTGGAAGGCGGCAAAGACCTGGAGGCGCGTTTGACCACCACCGTTCTGCTTGCCCTGGGCGCCATCATCTTGATTGGCGTCGTGGTGCTCTACAACCAGCTCATCGCCAAGCGGCAGATGGTCAATAATGGGTGGGCCGACATCGACGTGCAACTGAAGCGGCGCGCCGACCTGATCCCCCGCCTCGTTAGCGTCGTGCAAGGCTACGCCGCGCACGAGAAGCAATTGTTCGAGGATGTCGCCGCCCGCCGCGCCGCAGCGCTGGCCGCCGGCGACGACGTCGCCACACGCAGCGCCGCTGAGAGCGAGCTCTCACGCCCGGTCGCGCGTCTCATCGCCGTCGCCGAAGCCTATCCTGAACTCAAGGCCAGCCAAAATTTTCTGGACTTGCAGAACGAACTCTCGGCCACGGAAGACAAAATCGAAATGGCGCGCCGTTTCTTCAACGGCGCCGTGCGTGAACTCAACATCGCGGTCGAAAGCTTCCCGACCAATCTTGTCGCGATCCTCGGCGGCATCGGCGCTCGGCAATATTTTGAGATTGAGTCCGCCAATCGCGCCGCGCCCGCGCTTCATCTGGGCGGCGACCAATGAGTCTCCGCGCCACGCTGCTTGCGCTGCTTGCGCTTCTCTTCGCCCAGCCGGCGTTCGCGCGTGAAGAGATCACCATGTTCGACGTCCATGTCGCGGTCGAACGGGATGGCGACATCATTGTCACCGAGACCATCAGCGTCGTCGCCGAAGGCGCGCAGATCCGCCGCGGCATCTTCCGCGATTTGCCGCGGCATTTTGAGCGCGACGGAGCAACGTTCGCTTACGGCTACCGTGTTCTTGAGGTTGAACGCGATGGACGCGAAGAACCCTACGAGATCAGCACCGACGATAATGCGTATCGCATCCGTATCGGCGATCCCGACGTGCTGCTCGAACCCGGGCGGTACACCTTCTTGATCCGCTACGAGGTCAAGAACCAGGTTCGCTATTTCGACGGCTATGATGAAGTCTATTGGAACGCGACCGGC
>NZ_DASVYD010000061.1:0-62240 GCF_036392335.1 Vitreimonas sp. | reverse complement strand
TGGTGTGAGGACGCACAAGCGCGCGCGCCGCTCATGCGCGAGCTCGCAGACGTCGAGTTGACGAAGCTTCGGGTGCGTCGGCGCGATCGACGCGGCCGCGTACTTTATGGTCGCGCGGCGCTTCTGCCGCCGGATCATCCTGACAAGGCGGCGCAACTCACCTTCGATGAGGCAATGGTTGAGCGGGGCCACGTCACCGCCAGCGGCGATGGCCCCGATGCCGAAGCCTTTTTGCGTCTCAAGCTCGGCTAGTCGTCCGCGACGATCGCCGCGACGACGCGGTCAATGTCCTCGTCGGAGAGGAAGGGCGCTTGGGCAAAAACGATACTCGGTTCGCCGCTGAGCTTGGCGGCGAGGTGGCCGAGCCCCAAAAGCTGCTCGGCGCCTTTTTGCCCGAGTGCGATCTCTGATGTGCCAACGCTTGAGACCCGTAGGATCAACCGATTGCCTAAATTGTCGCGCAACTGCATCGGCATCACGTTGGCGTCTGGTCGTTGCGCTGCGAAGATGAGGTGAATACCGGCGGCGCGTGCTTTGACGCCAAGGCGTGAGACGTTGGCGGTGACGGCGTCCTTGTAAGTTTCGTCGAGCATCCACTCGGCAAACTCATCATGGACGAGGAATATCATCGGCAGGCGTTCATTTGCCGGCGCTTTCAGATTGAATGATTTGATGTCGCGCGCGCTTCGCTCGCGGAAGAGGGTGTAGCGGCGCTCCATCTCGGCGACGAGATCCTCCATCACCTCAACCGCGCGTGGGCGCTCAACGATGACACCGTCGCGGACGTGCGGGAGACGTTCAAGCGGCGCGTAGTCGACGCCAGCTTTGGGATCGATCAGATAGATGTGCGCCATTCGGCTGGAATTGGTGGCGGCAATATCGAGTATGATGGCTTGGATCAGCACGGACTTGCCGCTGCCCGTGGCGCCCGCCACCAGGGTATGAGGTTCGTGCAGCGCCCCGCCAGCGAAGGGCGAGCCCAGATTGAGATAAAGAAGCTCGCCATCGAGCTCGCGTAGCCCGAGTATGAACGAGGTGTTCAATCCCGCATCGTTGCGATTGAGCGTACGACGCGCCCATAGATCCCACAACGACACTGTTTGGCGCTTGGGTCGCTCGACACCAACAACGATTTCCCCTGGCATCGGAGTGATAGAAATAAGACGGAGCCCGTGCGTTGTGAGTAGCGATGACTGCTTGGCTTCAATGTCTTCAATGCGAAGGCGGTCTGTTCCTTTGAGGCGCACCAGCGCGGCATTGGGCGTCAGTCTCGAACCCAGTACCTGTGCTTGAAACTGATAGCCGAGTAGGGCGCTTCGCAGTTTTGCGGCTGTATCTTTGAGCCACGCCTCATCTTCGGCGCTCGCGGCGACCTGCGCTTGGGCTTTGCTCTGCACTAGCGCCGGAAACGCGTCATTGCCAATCGCCTCTATGCCGGTGTCCCCGAGCTCTGTCGGCGTCGACGTTGATGTTGAGGTAGGCGCCGACTCCGGGGGCGGCGTGTGCGCGGGGCTGACGTCTTGGCTTTGTGGCGGGACTTGCGGCTCCGGTGGCGGTAGAGTCGCCGCGGCGTCCGCGCCGCTCTCGCTTTGATCAGGCTTGGGCTTGGCGGTGACCTTGCGGGGCTTGATGTCAGTCCAGTTTACGCGCGCAGCGGGGGCTCGATAGCTCGCCTGCGCCCACGGTTTCTGGTCTCCCAGCTTTTCTCGCGTCGTCGCGAGCGGCTCGCGTGCATGATAGGCGAGGATCGCGCGTCGCACGCTTTGACGCGTGAACGTTTCTTGCAGACCGCCCGCGACATCGGTGATCGCGCTTTGATCGCCGTGGCTGCTTGCGTCATCGGTCGGGCCGGAAATGAAGATGTGCGAATAGCCTCGCAGGTCAATCTCGACATTGCCGGCTCTGACCCCGTCGCGCACGCGCTCGAGAGCGCTGGTCTGGCCGACCGCGGTGACGCCGTCGAGCAGAAGGTCGGCCAAGCGAGCGAGCCAAAGATCGCGGTCCAATCGGCCAGGATCGCCGAACAGCGCGTCTTCCATGCGCTGAACGGTCTGGCGCAATTGCTGCTGGCTTTTGCGCGAGGCCTCGGCCGCGCCGGTTTGATCGACGAACTTCGCTTCGCTGACGATCGCGCGCAATTTAAGCGCGCCATCATGTTCGTGCACGCTCAGCGCTAGAATGTCGGCGAGGCCTTCTTCACGCTGACCAAGCCAGGCGGCGTAATCATCGAGCAGGAACCAGGCGATGGTCGCGCCCGATCCTAATTCTTCGTTGATGAGCGCCTTGCTTAGGACAAGGCCAATGAGCTCGCCGGCAGAAATGCCGCGCTTTGCAGCGCGCAAGACAATATCGCCTGAGATTCGCGCCGCATCGTCGACCATTCGGCGCGCCAGCTCCGCAAGCGCGTCGTCGGCGAGACCTAAGCTAAGATCGCGCAACCGTTGTTGTACCAAGACATGCAGGATGCGCAATTCCGAGGTGGAAGAGACCACCATGTTGCGTCCATGCGTGCGCTGGCGGCGATAGCGAATGACTTGCACGTTTTGCGCAGCGAGTTGGCGCTTATCCAACAGATCGTCGTAGGTGGCCACCCACTCGGCCAGGCCATGCACTTCCTCAAAGGCGCTGCGCAGGTCTTGGTCCTCGAACGAAATTTGACGCGCGGGAAGGAAGTGTTGGCCGGGCGAGGGGGCGTTCTGGCGAACCATTGCGGCGACTGCATCGAGGTAAGCCCAACCAGTCTGGGGCTGACGTGGGCAGACGAGGAAACTTGTTGCCTTGAGTTCGTCCTCAGCGGTCACGCGCCGATAGGACCAACGCGCAGGCACGTGCTCTGCAAAACTGATTGCTGCCTCCGTCGGAGGCGCGGGGAACCACGCTTCGCGCGCTTGGCGCGAGACGACATCATGCAAAAAGGCGATGTCGACGACCCTATCGACGCCCGGCGCGACGCCTGATGCGCCATCTAACGAGATGCCGATCCTGAGCTTCGACATAAAGTTTCTGGAGGTCTCGCTAACGACGATTGCGTCGGCGTCGGTGTCGGAGCGTTCAAGCAATTCGGTGTAGACGCGTTGCAACCGCGATCGGTCGCGGTGACGGACCAAAACGTTGCAATGCACTTCCTCTTCATCCTGCATGGAGGAAAGCGCGCTGACTGCCGCTAGTGGCAGACCCGCGGCGTCGCAATGGTAGAGCATGATCGACAGGTTCGAGCGCTCGTGAGGCTGCAATTCGAGATAACGCTCGACGAGATCGCGGATTTGGCGCGCCGCTTCGCGTGGATCAACGTCGGTAGAGGCTTCGCTCGGATCGCGGATCGGCCGTTCCATCAACGAATAATCGTTGACCGTGTTGGTTTCGGCCAACAGCACGGGCTCTTTGCCCAAGTAACCGACCGCGACTTCTGGATAGAATGCGTGTGCGAACTCTGCACGCAGGTCTGCAAAAAAGAGCCGCCGATCGCCGAAGTTCACATCCTCAGCGTTGAGCAAATGCGTCATCAGACCAGCAAATGAGCTAATCTTGGCGGCGTTGGCGGCCAAGCGCATCGGATGCCACGGTGCGATGATGGCCGAGGGAGCGCCGCCCTTAACGGCGACGCAGCCGATCGCGAGCACGCTCGGCCAGAGCTCTTGCCGATTGACGTCGCCTGACGCCTTATCGACGAGCAAACGAAGCAAGCTGCCATAAGCCTCGGCTTGCGCGATCCAATCGTCTTGCGCGCCGTTGTCACGCCATTGCGTGAGTGCTTGGCGATAAGCGTTCGCGAACGCTTTCCAAGCTTCTCCGATTTCGAGTGCGTCGTTTGCAGCGATGCGGCCTTGTTCGGTCAGCGTCTTCAGAGCGAGGCCAAATCGGCGTTCGCAATCCTGGCTGCCGGTAAGGCGCGGCACTAGCGAGCCGGAATCGCGATCATAGGCAGCTTGCAGCGTCGCCACGTCGTTGAGTGAGATCGATTGCAACGCGCCTTTTTTGCTGACCGGCAGGCGATCAACTTCGCATAATATGAAAGGACGGTTTGCGAGCCGGTCGAGATCGTCGCGCAATTCCCCGCCCATCGCGTCCGGGCGCGCCATCCAAATGAGTTGCACCGTCGTGCGCTCTTTGTTGACGACGAGCGTGACGTCGAACTTGATCTGCAACGCGGCGCGGCTGACCGAACGATTGGGACGATACTTCTTCGTCTTCTTCTTTTTTTCGATGAGTTCGGCGTATTTGAACAGCCGGCCGACTTCCCACTTAACCTTCGGGCCCAGCGATTTTTCCAGGCCGCGATAGCGCAGCTCAAAATTCAAGCCCACGTCGACATTAAGTTCGAGCCAAGAATTATTGGTTTGTCGTGTGGTGCGTATTTCGATCGAGCGGGTTCCCGCAAGGTTGGGCGCCTGGCCGTAGAGCCTTTCGACGGCTTGCATCAATCCGTCGATAAAATCATCGCACTCGATGGGGCGGCCATAGACGAACTTTTCCCACTTCGCTCTGAGTTGCCGCTGGCTGGCCAGATCTTCGCGGTGCGCCTCGTAGAACTCGCGATCCTCGTCGTTGGCTTCTTTGATCGATTGGCGGGATCTCAGGGCAGTAAGATAAGCTTTGTCTTGTTCGTTCAGGCGATCGGGTTTGTCGTCCTCGAAATAGTTGATTGTCTCTTCTATGAAATTGCTCGGTCGCAGTCGCAGCCCCGAAAACAGCAACAGCACGCCCTGTGCTTCCCACTCGAATTCCGTGAGTGCGGCTGCCTCTGGCCCCCAGCTCGGCGGTGCGTCGATGAATGCTTGGATTGCTGCGTGGGCGTCCGCGGCGATATCGGCGCGCGCATCTAGGAACTGTTTCTGCAACTCCTCCGGCTCGATCCGCTGGCGCGATGGCCGTTGCTTCCCCAAGAGCGGCTTGCGTTCGGAGATGATCTTTTCAAATGCCTTGCGCCAGCGCGCGACCGAAGTCTGGTCGCGCGCCTTGAGGCTGAAGCAGCCACTGTCGCGGGGCAGTTCCAGCGCCGGCAGCGCGTAGCCTAAGGCGCTCATTAGCGGGAGGCTTTGATCAACAAGCGCGTCGTGGGTCAGCTCGATGAAGTGGGCGAGTTTCAGGAGACTCCAATCGTCGGCCGCAGACAACCCACGCAGGGCCGCACGCCAGATGGCGATCTGATCGGCGCCCAGGCCTGTGTTCTCGGCGGCGGCGCCGAGCCAGTAATCTGGATCATCAGAGAGCTCTTTAGCGCCGATCGCGGTTACCAATCCCAACGACGCGCCTTGATCATCGTCATTGTTGGCAAGAAGCAAAATGGGTTCGAAGCACTCTGCGTTGCGAAGGGCGACCGTACGCTCGTCCGTGAGGACGTGTTCGGGTAGGCCTTCGCCGGCGACGAGTTCGCGCGGAATCGCGATCTTTATGTCCTTAGCGTTCGGCAGATCGAGGACAGCGCGGACGATTGCTGCAATCTGCGCTCCGGTCAGGCTTTGCAGCATGAACCGCGCCAATCCGTCTTCGGGCGAGGTCGCCTCTAGGCGCGCCTTGAGATACGCCGCGCCGGCGCGACCAATAAGTTCAAGAGCATTCATGACGGCGCCCGAGCGAAGGGATTTTCGACATACGCGCAGGAGTCGGACAGCCGGCGCAGGAGACCTAAGCTCGAAAGTCGTTCTTCAAGACGCTTCTGATTGTCGGCAAAACTGACTTGATCTGCGGCGCCAGAATCGACCCAAGGCCGGCCTTGCGCTTCACCAATGACGATGCCGTAACGCTCGAAGAGTTTCTCCAAGAATAGCCGAAGCTCCATGCGTTCATCGACGCAGGCGACAACCAACGACTTCAACAGCCGATCCGTGGGGGCATACCGAATGCGTCGGCTTGAGCGGCGCGACGATAGCCCAATCGCGCGGGTCCATACCCCGTGCACCTTGGCGACATGTTGGCGATGGCGCGTAGTGGCTCGCGCGACGAGGCCGGAAACGAGTTCCTCCGGCTGTGCGTAGCCGCCATCGGCGAGTTCCTCATCGTCCGGCCAATCGAAGACTTTAGCGAGGGCCTCGCCAGCGAGCTGAAGCGGTTCTTCCGATCCGACCGCGGCCGCCCACGCCTCGGACTCGGTGAAGCGACGAATGAAGCGCTCAATCGCCTGCTCAGGCATCGAAACGTTACGCAGAAAGGAGTCCGCCGAAAGGTCGCGCACTACGGACCGCCGTGGACCGACGATCTCGCACACCAAAGTCGGACGGGGGGCGCCCAGGATTTCGACGGCGCGTTCAAGCTGATAGAGCGATAGGTTCAGGCCCGTGACCAACACGAGGTGGGGCATCGCGTCATAGATTGGTATTGGTCGGCGGAGGATGGCAAGCCAGTCCTCGCCGAGGCGATCAAACCGGGGATAGGTCTCAAGCGGGAGGTAGGCGCCTTCGCGTGCGTTTTGTGTCCGATCGGTCGCGTTTTGGAGCGCCGCCACCAATCGATCATGCGGCAAGTTCGCATCAAGAAAGCGCCGCGT
Source organism: Vitreimonas sp. (assembly GCF_036392335.1). Lineage (NCBI taxonomy): Bacteria > Pseudomonadati > Pseudomonadota > Alphaproteobacteria > Hyphomonadales > Hyphomonadaceae > Vitreimonas > Vitreimonas sp. The sequence continues at coordinate 55,756 of NZ_DASVYD010000061.1, read as the reverse complement.
CAGTTCTTCGCGCAACTCCGGTCCCGAGCTTGATCGCGTAAGCATGAGATAGAGAAGCTCGCCCGTACGCGCAAAGAATCGCCGATCGCTGCTGACCCCGCCGCTCGGTGTGACCGAGAGGTCTTCAAAGATCGAGTTCGGTCCAAACGGGAAGACAAATTTTGAGCTCCAGCGTTTGTTGCTCGCGCCTTCAATGGCGGAGCCACGGAGAAACTCGATCACGGCGGCAAAATCCTCAAAGCTAGAGAATTGTGCCCGCAGGTAGGAAAAATCGGGCTCAGCAAGACCGCCCGCATGCGCGCGCATGTCTTCAATCCAACGCGCCCAAGCCGCTTCGTTGTTGAGCCCCGCGGCTTTGGTCGTGGCAATATGGGGATTGTTGAAGACGAGGTTTCGCAAATTGAGTTGGGCGCGCGGATTGTAGGAGAGGGTGTTGCGCTTGTCCTCGCGCAGGGCGCGGCCTTTCTGGTGCTCCGCTTCTAGCACGCACAGGAATTCGAGCACGGTGAGCCACGGCGTTTGCTCGTCATAGATGCGATGCCCCCAGATTTGTTCGTCAACCCAGATTTCAGGGCCGCGGTCTTCGCGACCGGGCGGGCGCTGGAGGATTGGTGTTTCGCTCATGATCGGATGCTCACGCGCCGGGGCGAGGCGCGCCCATCGCTGCTTAAGTCGAGGAAGTTGAGCGTCAGTTCGCCGGAGTCGTCGCCTTCTCCGTCGAGTTCGCGCAGGCGAATGACGGCGCTTAGTAGGCGCGCCTTGAAAGCCAGAAAGTCTTCGTGGCACTCAAGGGAAAAGCTTGACGGCAACGCGCCTTCTGACACGCGGCGTAGGAATTCAAAGCGCGTCGGCGTGATTTTTAATGCGACAGGTGCGGGATCGTTGTCCCGCGTGAAACTAACGCGAATGTCGAACGGGCCCGGATCGCTCTCTACAAGCGCCACTTCTTGACCGACGTTGCGACGCACCGAAATCATCGCATCCACGAGCGGGCTCGTGCGGGTTTGAGAATGGCTTCCCGAAGAGGCGAGGATGAGCTCGTCGCTGTTCTGTACGAGCATGCCAGAAAAGACGCGGTTGAGCCCACGCACCATGGACGCCAAGCTTTCCCGTGGCATGGTCGCTTGTTTTTTGACGGCACGGACAATATCCAAATATTCGCCCGCGAACTTGAAGACAGTCAGGTCCCACACCGAGTGGTCCGCCACAAGTTTGGCGGGCATGGTGAAGAAGAGCCGCTGACGCTGAGCGCGCAACAGCGCTAAGAAGCGATCCTCGGCTTTGGGATCGCGCCCTTCGAGATAATCGGCCTGCGCGTTGGCATAGGCTTTCGTTGCGCCGTAGATCGGATCGGCTCCCATCAGCGTATGGTATGGTTCTGTGAGCGCCGGATCGAGCGCGCCGTATACAAGGACGTTATCGACGACATTGTTTGTTTCTGAACCGATGCCAAAGAGCGACAGCTTATCGAACGGCTCAGTGCGCTCGGCACGACCGGCTTTTAAGTTTTCACCGAAGGCGTTGCGATAAATGCTGGCTTGATCCATCTCACCCTTTTCGAGGAGGGCAATCACGTCCGAGCACGCCATCAAGCCGTCGCGCGCCTTGGGATGGCCAAGCAAGATGTTGGTGACGAGCACCAAGAGCTGGCGCATCGGAAAGTGATGGCCGTTGTGCTCGCTGATTTCCACGAGCGCGGTCAATCGATCGCGGAAGAGGCCGCCATCACCTGCCCCGATCAAGCGGCGACGATTCTCCATGATCGGGCATTGGTTGCTCTGCGCGTGTTCGCACCCGCTGCAGCCCGCCCAGCCCTCATGGTCCGTGATGGCGGTAATGACCTGACCGATGAGATCGGTGACCGGCGATCGACTGAGATCTCGCAATTGCAAGCGAAACCCTGTTTCGCTTGTCTTGCGCGTGACCATGAGGTCTTCCACGGCCCGCGCGAACCGGGCACGGTCACTCTCTGGGTCCGCGGTCTTGAGCTTTTCGAGTAATTGACCGTGATTTGCCGCCACCAAATAGGCGCGCTTAGCGGCCGGGTCGGCGACCTCCCTCACGAGTTCAGCGAGCAAGGCCTCGCTATCGTCGGCGCTGAGTTCGCTTAAGTCCTTGACGAAGACGATCTCAAGATCCCGCAGCTTCAGCCTTTGGACGTGGGCGCCGCCATTCCAGTCCTCTTCCGAGCCTCCCAAAGCCGCGAATACCTCGCGACAATGATAGGTTTTGCCGTCGCCGGCCGTTCCGGTAAGGAAATAACTGTCTGGCAGGGCTCGCGCGAAGTTCTCTAGGAGCTCCTTCAAAAACGGCGCGGGGAGCTCTATGGGCTTGATTTTATGGCGTTTGATCTTTCGACGAATGTGTTCGTCGTACATGTTGTCATTGTTCGGGATCGGCCCGTAATTGCGCAGAAATCGAACCCAAGCGTTTCCCACTGCTACCGCCATCCCACGCCCCGATTCGCTCGCGGGTTGCAGTTTAGCCAGCTCCACCCGCGGATCGAAAGAGTTCATCGCAAAATCGATCCGACCGCCACCTGCGCTGCGCCGCGGGGCGATCACGTATCAGCGTTCGTGGGGGCGTGCGCGCTGCGGGGGCCGGATGGCGCGATAAGTGTCACCCAACCCATAGCCGGGACGAGTAGCGCCGTGTTGCCGGCGCCTTGAGCACTGTCACGTGGCGATCATCGCCGTAGATATCGGCGCTCAGCCAATCAAGTTCGGCTTGGGGATTGTTGGTCATGAGCCACCACGCCTTCACGCGCTTGCCCTCGCCATCATCCCAGCGATAGCCGCGTCCCTTGAGTGATGCGCGCTGTTCGAAGGCCGTGTCTTCCGCTCTGACGATCCAGAGCTGGCGGCGGGCGCATTCGAGCAGGGCGGAAAGACCAAGTTTGCCTGACGTCGGCAGGGGAAGGGTGAGCAAGAAGAGCGCAGCTTCGGCATCCGACAATGCGCGGTGTCCCTCATGAAACCAGCCGCGCGCCCATAGGAGATAGTCCAGCTTTGCCGAACCGAGGCCCTCGGCCTTCCAATCAATCTCCGCGACCGAACACGCCCAATGCTTATCTTCAAAGATGGGCCAGTGCTTCTCCACCATCGGCCGGTCGAAGGCTGCGTTATGGGCGATGACGATGTGCGCGGGCTCTATGATTGCTTTGATGCGATCGGGATCGATGATCTGGCCCTTGACTATCTCATCATTGATGCCGTGGATCTTGGCGCTTTCTACCGGGATCGGAAAAGAGGGCTGGCGGAAAGCGGATAGCCCCGCATCCTCATCGACGCGGACAACCACGCCGGTGTCGCGTTCGTATTCGAACGGCAGCAGCGCCAGTTCGATGACTTCGTCATTGTCCTGGTCGAGGCCCGTCGTCTCGGTGTCGACGAACACGCCGCGCCGGGTTTCAGTGCTTGCGCTTCTGAGCGGCCAATCGCGAGTGGGCGGCACGCGCCGCAGCAAGCGGAAGTCGGGATTGGCCTCAATCAGGCGCGCGGCGTCGGTGAGATCCATGGCTAATCACAAGCGCAGCGATCTGACCTGCGCAACCTCTCTTGTTGTCGAGAACCGAAATTTGCGATCGGACCGATGTAACCAGGTCTCCGATAGGCTAAGGTGGAGCACTCATTGCAGAGGGAGTGCGATGGACATCCGCAATTCGATGGCGGGGTTTAGCGCCCGTGTGCGCAAGAATCTCGATTTCATGTTGGAGGAGCGCGCCGACGGCGCCGATGTGCACACCGTGACTGAACTCACGACGGCGCTGCTGGGTCTCGTCGTCTATCCGTACCAATTCTACAAGGACAACAAGCTGGTCGACTTCCGCAAATATACCATGGAGCGGATGAGCGCCGAGGGGTGGCCCGAGTGGACATTCCATAAGGGTGGGGAAGAGACCAAGCACCTTCGTCATTTCCTGCGCCGACTGCGCAACGGCACGAGTCATTACCTCGTGAGCTACTCGTCGGAGTCGCGCAAGTTGGACGAGGTGTTTGTCACGTTCGGCGACCGCCCCGATGAAACCAAGGAAATCGACTGGGAGGTCGAGATTCGTGCGGATCATCTGCTGGAGTTCACGCGTCGTCTGGCTGATCTGCTCCGGGAAGAACTGGCGACCTAGCGCGGTTGCTTCTCACGCTAGATCAAGAAAGCGCTCAATGCGTTGAAGCTCTTCATCGAGGGCGCGTCTGAACGCCGTCCCACGTGGCGCGCTTCCGGTCACGTAACCCAGTTGGGTCTGCAACCGGTTGTCGATGATTGATAGATTGCCCCAGCCAATGACAACGTCGCGCCATAGGAGCGGCAACGCGTAGTATCCACGCACGCGTTTGGCGACGGGTGTGTAGGCCTCGAAGCGATAGCTCCAATTCCACAAGAGTTCGAACCTCCTGCGGTCCCAGACCACGGGATCGAACGGAGCCAGCAAGCGCACTTGGTCGCCGGCTTCTCCGTTCGATGTCCACTTTGTCGCCAAAGGATTCTCGCCCGCAGGCCAAAACCAGCGAACGCCGTCGAGCTCTGCGGAGGGCAGGCGCGCGCGTGCGCGTTGCAGCGCTGCTCGATATTCGAGAGCCCACTGCGGAACGCCGCTACGGAGGAGGCGTATAAGGTCCGCCAAGGAGCGTTCGGGCAGAGGGGCGTACTTGCGCACGATGAGGTCGACGAGTGCGTCCATTGCGACTTGCGGATCGACGGGGGCGGGCGTCGCCTCGCGCGGAGCGTAGAGACGTGTGCCTTGTGCACGCGCGGCAATCCGAACGAGACCGCGATAGTGCATTTCGTCGAGCAGCTGCGTGCTGGCGTTCGTGGACCCACCAAACCAATTGCGGACTTTTCCGTGCTGGAAATGCGCATCCACGTCACGGGGGTGCGCCACGCCTTGCGCGCGAACGAACTCGAGCACGGCGTTGGCCCTCTCTTGGCGTGACTTGGACCAGCGTTTTCGCGGCGTTCGAGGATGCATGAGCGCGTGCGTGCTACGAGGCAGGAATCCGTAATTGACGAAGAAGTCCTCTTCGATCGCGAGATTTGGGTAAGCGCGTTCAAGGTCTCCGGCGCGATAACTGCGGACCCGCGGCCGCAAAGTCAGGTCCTGGGCGCGCGCAGGCGCGCGGATTGGATCGGCCTGCACAAAGCCGAGCCTATCGATCGCTTTGGCTAGAGTGGTGGGCGCGAACAATGTGCGCGCCACGGCGTATCTGCGGAGCGCGGCGTGGGTGAGTGGGCGTTTGTTCACGCCACGTCATTAGCAGCGACGCAATGCAGGGGCCAGAAGCGGAGGCAACCCCAGCAACACTCACAAAAGATTCAGCACGTCCGCCGGACGCGTGCGCGAGAACCGCATCGCCCGCGCGTCCGCCCCTGTCGAGGGACGCTGCGCTCTGAAGCCCTCGACAGCGCCGGCCTGAACGCGGGCGCGAAGGAAGGGGTCGCGCACGCGGCCCCGGCGAGCAATCACGCAGCCGGGAAAGCCAATGAGGCTTTCCATGACACAAGCAATCACAACACACGACGAGCGCGCCGTTCAAACTGGCGTCGTGCTCATTCCACTCAACAAATTGAAGAAGTCACCCGACAATGTGCGCAAGACGCCGCACGCCAAAGCCGAGATCGAGGCGCTCGCGGCCTCCATTCACGCCAAGGGCATCCTGCAGAATCTGGTGGTTGCGCCGGAGATCGCGGAAACCGGCGCGGCGACCGGCTTTTATTTCGTCACCATTGGCGAGGGCCGCCGGCAAGCGCAGCTTCTGCGCGTCAAGCGCAAGCAGATCGCCGAGACCGAGCCCGTCCGTTGCGTCATCGATACCGGAAACGACGCGCGCGAGATCAGTCTCGATGAAAACGTCACCCGTTCGGCGATGTCGGTGATGGACGAGGTGGAAGCCTTTGCCGGCTTGGTCGATGGCGGCATGAGCGCCGACGACGTTGCACGCCGCTTCGGCTGCACGGTTCGCTTAGTCGAGCAGCGGCTAGCGCTGGCGCGGCTCTCGCCAAAGATCCGTGCGGCTTACCGGAAAGGCGATGTCAATCTCGACGTCGCGCGCGCGTTTTCGATCAATGACGATCACGCGGCGCAAGAACGCGTCTTCCGTCAGTTCGCCAAGCCCATCACCCATGCGGCCAGCATCCGGAACGCGCTGACCGTGGGGCGCATCCCGGCGCATGACCGGCTCGCGCGCTTCGTCGGCGCCGAAGCTTACGAAGGCGCCGGTGGCCGATTGGTTCACGACTTGTTCGAACCGGACATCGTCTTCTTCGACGATGGCGAATTGTTGCAGCGGCTCGCGTCCGAGCGGCTCGATGAGATGCGGTCGACGCTTTCGGCCGAAGGTTGGGGATGGGTCGAGACCTTGCGCGGCCACGGCCAGATCGAAGGCTGTGCCGGCGAGCGGCTCCATCCGACGCAACGCAAGTTGAAGTCCGCGGAAAAGAAAGAGATCGCGCAGCTGGAAGCGCGGCTCGAAGAGCTCGACGCTAAGCTTGAAGACGCCGAGGAAGACAATCCGCTTTGGGCCGAGCGCGATGAGACCGAAGCCAAGCTCGACGCCTTGCGCGAAGCGACGCGCGTCTTCGATCCAAAGCAGATGGCCCATGCCGGGGCTGCGGTCGCGATCGACCGCGACGGGCGTGCGGTCATCACCAAGGGTCTCATCAAGCGCGCCGATGTCAAGGCCATCGCCAAGTTGCGCAAAATCGAGGTGAAGGCGGCGCCGGAGGAGGGGGCGTCAGGCGCCTCGGCTGCGGAAGAAGTTATCGACGAAGGACCGCGCCTCACCAAGGCGCTGACCGAGCGTCTGACCGAAGCACGGACGCGCGGCGTTCGCGCCAGTCTCGCCGCTAATCCCACCGTGGCGCTGGGCGTGCTCGTCTTCACGCTGATGCGCCAGAGCGCCGATCGCTCGCGCGTGCCGGGCGTCGGCATTGAAGCGCGCCCGATCGGCTTCGACGACGATGATGCAATGGAGAACGCGCGCATCGCCTATGCCGACAAGGCCGAAGAAGACGAACTCGCCTTCTTCGCGGCCTGCATCGATCAACCGGTCGAAAAGTTGATGGAGATGCTCGCCGTGTTTCTGGCCGAGACCATCGATCTTACCCATGGCGGCGTGTCCTTCGAGGACAAAAGACTGCAGCGCATTGGCGATGCGCTTGCAGCGGCACTCGATCTCGACATGAGCCGCCACTGGGAAGCGGACGAAGATTTCTGGGCGGCGGCGCCCAAAGCGCTGGCGATCGGGGCTCTGGAAACCGCGCCGGCGATCGCATCGCTCGGCGAGCAGGAGCGCAGCGGCATGATCGCGGCGTTTCAGAAGATGAAGAAGGCTGAGCTCGCGCGCACGGCGGCTCAGACCTTGAGGGGCGCGGGCTGGTTGCCGGATCTGTTGATCACGCCGCCGCGCGAAGGCGCGTTCGCCGTCACCGCCGAGGGCAAGCGCGCCCTGGCAGACGCGCACGCAGCCTAACGCGTCTTCTCATTCAACTCAGCGCCGCCGGTCTCTCCGGCGGCGCATTTGTTTCTGGAGTTTCCATCATGACTAGCCAACACGCGCGAGCTGGCGCGCGCCGCGATGTCGCCGCCGAAATCACGTCGAAGATTCTCTCCGAATTGGAGGCGGGCGTCATGCCCTGGCGCAAGCCGTGGGACGGTGCGCGCATCGGACCAGTATTGCCCCGGCGCGTCACCGGCGAGACCTATCGAGGCGTCAATGTCATCCTGCTTTGGTGCGCAGCCGTCGAACGCGGTTACGCCTCGCCTTATTGGCTGACCTTCAATCAGGCTGTGAAGCTGGGCGCCCAGGTGCGCAAGGGAGAACGCGGCGAGGTCGTCGTCTACTATGGTCAGGGTACCCGCAAACGCACCGATGAGACAGGCGGCGAGGTCGAAGACGCGTTTCGCTTTCTGAAATGGTATGTCGTCTTTTCCGCCGACCAGATCGACAATTTGCCGGCGCGCTTTCATCCAGAACCGGTCGCGTCTTCGCTCGCGCCGCTCGCGGCGCATGAGGCGTGGTTCGAGAAGCTGGAGATCGCGCGCATCGCGACGCGCGACATCGCCTGCTACATTCCAAGCAAGGACGTGGTTGGCATGCCGCCGGTCGGCGCCTTCGACACGGCCGAGGATTACGCCGCCACCCTTGATCATGAGAGCGTGCATGCGACCATGGCGCCGCATCGTGTCGGCCGCGACATGGGAAAGAAATTCCCCGACCATGCCATGGCGGCCGAAGAGCTGGTGGCCGAGATCGGCGCGAGCTTGCTTGGCGCGCATTTGCGGCTGCCGCCACATCATATCCACGACCATGCTTCCTATATTGGTCATTGGATGAAGCTACTGGCCGATGACAAGCGCGCGTTTTTGACGGCTGCAGCGCAGGCGCAAGTGGCCGTGGACTGGCTCTTGTCGAAAAGCCCTTCGCCGTTTGCTGAGGAGGCCGCCGATGTCGCGCCTTGAGCGCATCGTCGCCGCCTGCGGCGGCATCCTGCTCGATGGCGGTGCGCGCGCACTCATCCCTGGACCCAATCACAGTCACAAGGACCGCTCCGTCTCGCTTCGCCTGACGGAGGAGGGCCGCATTCTCATTCATTGCTTCAGCCCGAAGGATGATTGGCGAGAGGTGCGCCGGGCTTTGACCGAACTTGGTCTGCTCGATGAGGCGCCCGGCGGCGAGGCGGGCGCGCGCTGGTCACGGCCGAAAATTGCCGCTCAGCCCGCGAGCGAGGAGCGCGTCGCACGGGCGCGACGCATTTGGGACGAGAGTCGTTCGCTTGGCCATACGATCGCTGCGGCCTACTTGCGGCGGAGGGCGGTCCCGGATGGTTTGTGGGACAGTCCGGCTTTACGCTTTCATCCGCACATGACCAGTCTCGATGATCGCATCAGGCGTCCAGCTTTCATTGCCGGCATCACGAGCGCCGAGGGCGCACTGCAAGGCGTGCAGGCGACGTTGCTCACGGCGCATGGGACGGCGAAAGCAGCAATTCCGACACCGCGCCGCGTCATTGGCAAATTGATGGGCGGCGTCATCCGGCTCGGTGAAGTCCAAGATGAGCTCGTGGTCGGCGAGGGCGTCGAGACGATGCTGTCGGCATCCGAAGTTTTCGACGTTCCAGCTTGGGCCGCGCTCAGCGCGGACAATCTCAGCCGCATGATCATCACCGCGCCTCTACGCCGGCTCATTATCGCAGCTGACAATGACGATGCCGGATTGCGCGCGGCCGAGACGCTGCGCACGCGGATGGCGCCCACCATTGCAGTCGAGATTGAGCCCGCGCCATCGCCCTTCAACGACTGGAATGCTTGGGCCTGCGCGAGAGTGAGAGCCTAAGGGCTGCGGTTGTTGCATCGTTTCTTCGATCGCATTGCCGACGCGCAGCCACGAGCCTCGCCCACGCCGTCGCCCTGTCTCGCCCGGCCGTCGCCGCCGGCAAGGAGAAAATCGTTTCCCCGCCCGCTATCGCGGCTTCGGTCGCGTGCGTGCGCACGCGACGCGGGCCCCACCATTTTCACCTTGCCCGCGCCGCCTCATGGCCGGGCGCTTCGAGCGCCGTCGCGGGCGAGGCCCGCGGCCCCGGGATCAGCCGGGAACGCTTTCGAGGACACTTCCATGATCAACCGCGTCACCATCACCGGCACGCTCGTCGATGATCCCAAACTCCGCTCGTTCGAACAGAAAGGCGGCACGATCGAGATCGTCTCGCTCTGGCTTGAAGTCAAAGACGAGCATCGCACCGACCGCTTCACCGTCGAGATCAATGACGGCAAGGCCGCCACCGCCGCCAAGGCGATGAAGAAAGGCGTCAACGCCGAAATCACCGGCAAGCTCCGCCACGACCGCTGGAAGGACAAGGGCACCGGCCGCTGGACCGGCAAGGTGTTCGTCGCCGTCGATCCCGGCGAAGGCGCGGTCAAGTCACTCGGCATGGCCGCCGCCGCCTGAAACGCGAGGCGCCGCTTCCCGATCGCGGAAGCGGCGTCGCTCATTCTCACCCTTCAATCTTGTTGAGGAGACACGCACATGTCTTCAAAGACGCTTCGCGCCAGCGATCTGGCGCAATTCACTGGCAGTGAATGCTGGTATCGCCATCCGCTCTATCCTTCGATCACCTACACGGACGGCGCTCAATACGTGGCCGAAGCCGGCGGCGCCTATTGGTTGCTCGATGCGATCGTTTCACACCAGCACGACGCCCGCGTGCGAAGCGAACCATTCCAGGTTTGGACGCTTCGTGTAGCGCACGACCGCACCGCTCTACTCACCTGCGAGGACGGCGACCACGGAATGGTCGCCAGCCAGGCCATCGCTCTCACGGACTTCCCGCTGCCTGAAATCACGCTCTGGCTTCAGAACGATGTGATCTTTCTGCCGAGCGAATATTGAAGCTCTGTTGTGGCGTAGTCGGAGCGTCAGCTGCCTTCGCTCGCTTCGCGACCAGCGGCAGCTTTGGAGCAGACGGGACGCCCCCGAACCAATGGGACGGGTCAAAATCGGACCGACTTTTAGGCAAAAGGAGCTGCTTTCAACAGGCTTCCGCCCTGCAGGATCACCGTACACCAGCGTTGAGCACGTGTTACGGCGTTGTAAAGCAAGCGCCGCTTGTGCTCGTCATCGCCGCCGACTTGGTACGGCCAGAGAATGACGACGCCCTCGAACTCCCTGTTCTTTGCCTGCTGCACCGTCAACGCGGTGAAGAGTGAGCTGCGCGTTCCCGATCGCTGACGTCGCATGGACACGTGGCGCGCGATGCGCGCGTCAATCTCTGCACGGTGAAACACAGTGACGCCGGCGGCATGTGCTTGAAGCCGCACCCAGGCGATGGTGTCCTTGATTGCGCCGGAGGGAAGCAGTAGCTCGAGGGCGGCGATCGTTTGCTCGGACGTCGCTCCATCGCTCAGCAGGAGCGCTTTCGCCAAGCCGGCGGCCTCGTCGCCATCCGATCGCTCCCACCTGATAGGAAACGGTCCGCTCTTGTGCTTGCCGCATTGGTTCTGGGTCACCCTTTCGACGACATCGCGCGCAAATCCGCCGCTCAGCGACGGCGTGATTACCGCAACGTTGCCGCCTTGGCGCCACTGGATAGCGTTTGCGAGAAACGCCGCGGGCATATAGGCGCCGGTGGCTTTCAAGATTTTGAACGACGATCCTACTTGCGGTTTGATGCCGGTCCTGATGGCCGCGGCCGCGCTGAGCAATTCAGCAACATCGGTCCTGTGTACTTTGGTCAAGACGGTAGGCGCGCATGCGGTTCTCATCCACGCGACGCATGGATTGGGCCGGAGGCCTGGGTCCAAACACTGAAACTCGTCGGCGGCGATGAGCATGAGACCGCCGCTCGCCAACGCCTCAACCATTCGCAAGCGTTCCGGCTTCAAGTCTTGCGCCTCATCGATCAGGACGATTGGGAAGCTTGTCGCGATCCACGCGGCGACTTCCTGGCGCGCGAGCAAGTCGGCGGCGGCCGCGCATTGTTCATCATACTGGTCGTTTTCCAGCGGCGGTGTGCCTATCGCGGTCGCCGTTCCTCGCCAGCGGCGGACTAGACGTTGCGCGAAACTGTCGATTGTGGCGCATTCGATGCGCCCGCGCAGCGCGCGCATGGCATACAACTTCTCGTGCAGCCTGCGCCGTGCGCCGTGCATGAAGGTGAGCGCCAGAACGCGTTGGCCATCGCGCAACGGCGCCTCGGAGAGCTTCTGCGCCAGCGTCTCCATCAGCCGAACAGTCTTGCCACTGCCGGCAACGCCTTCGACAGCGACAACGGTCATGGTCGGAAGGTGAGGATGCGCGGCGATCCGGCGGTGCCGGCGAAGCGAGGCGTCTCGACTCCCAGCGCGGCGTCGCAGATGGCGTTCAGAACATCGCTGGCTCGGTTGCGGCAAGCATCGATGCTGCCGATGACGCCGACAACCGCCTCATAAGCGATCTGGTCCTGTTTGATCCCGTGCCCGGCGCGGTCGCTGGATTTCAGACGCGCGACGAGGTCGCCCACCGATGTCGCTCCGGGAGAGAGGCTTGAGTTCAGTTCGTGGAGCGCACTGGAGGCGTTAGCCTCTAGAATCCATCCCAGCACATCTTCCATCATCCAGTCGTCCGGCCACCGAAGGATGATGACGGAGGTGGCGGCAGAGGTGGCTAGTGATTGTGCATAGCCGAGCCCAGTGGCGTCTCCATCGACGAGCGCGGTGATCCGCGGATGAAGGGGCGTGAGAGCTTCAACCGTGGCCTCCACGGCGGCGTCATGGGTGGGAATGAGCCCGATATGTGCGCCAAAGCGGCTTTCCTCCGCCCCGGTCCAGCTTTGGTTTTGCTCCACGGCGCGAACGAGGAGGCCCAGTAGTTCTTGATCTATCCGGCCCTCGGGTACGAGCACGGCGTCATGCATGATGGCGGCGATGGTATCGACGCGATGGAGCTGGAAGAGTTTGCGGACCGCGTTGGACGTCGCGGCCGGGAGCGAAGAGGCAAGAAGCGGCGTGGATGAGAGTTCGCCGGCCTCGTTGCGGAGCACGAGGACGGATTGAGGATTGGAGATCGCGGCGACGGTCGGGGAATGCGTCGACACGAAGGTCTGCGCGGAAAGCGCCTGGATGCGATGCACGAGGCGCCGCTGCAGCGGAGGCGGCACATGAAGCTCGGGCTCCTCGAGCGCCATCCAGAAGGTCTCGCCCGATTGCGCGCGCTGACGTCCGAACTGGAGCAGCAACAGTAAGTGCTGCAGCGAAACCAGTCCGCTGCCGTGCCGCCGCGCCGGCAGGCCGTGCGCGGCGTCCGCACGCTTGTAGTGCGGCACCACCGCCTCAAGCAGCCCGTCGCTGTCGGTTGATGTCACGCGCAGATGTAGGCTGGGCGCAGGGCGAAAGAAGCTGGAAAGCTCGACGTTGATCTGCGTGACGATCGGCGCGAGCCGCGCGTCTTGTTCCAGAGGCTGCTCGGGCGCCCTCAATCGATCGCGCTCGGCGAGAACGGATTCCGCTGGCTGCCCGCCCGCGGAGGCAATCACGCGGCGAAAGAGTTCCGAGCCGAACGAGATCACCCGATCCCAGGTTCGGCTCGCCGGCACGAGGAAGAAGCCAAGATCGCGAATGAGGCGCGCCGGTACAAGCACGACGGCCTCATCGACGAACACATCGCCGATGGCGTCGTCATCGTGAAAATAGCGCACCGTCTCAACTTCAAGCGCCGGCCTGTCGAAACGCGCGCAGAAGCCGATTCGGCAAGCAAGCGGCCAGGCTGCGTCGTTGCGAGTAGGCGATACCTCGCCGGCGGCCGCGTTCCACCAAACCGGAACGGCGCGATCATCGCGAAACCAATCGGGATGTTCGCTTGGGTCATCGCCGGTGAAGCCGCTGATCGTGGCGATAAGGCGAATACGATCGGCGGGTTGGGGATCGCTGCCGAAGAAATCATGCTCGGTCAGACTGCGCACCATCCGATCGCGCCCGAAGAGAAACGCAAGCGCTTCGATGATGGTCGTCTTTCCGCAATTGTTGGAGCCAACGAACACGCTGTGCTCGCTGAAGCGCACTCGACCGCGCCTAATGCCGCGAAAATTCTCGACTTGTAGATCGACGACACGCATCGCGCGGCCTCTTCAACGCTCTAGCCTCGGAGCCGGATTGCGCCGGCTGACCGGAAATCTTTCGGGAAGACCGCCGGCGCCATAGAAGTCGGGCGTCGGCGACCCGAAGCATCTTCATTTCGGCTCCGGAAGCGGTGCGACTCAGCCCGGCCGACTATTTTATCATGACTCGGTGGCAGGCGGCGGACGCGATCGAGGCCGCCGAGGATCGTCGACGTCAATGGCGTCGAAGTTGCGCAGTGCCCACGAGGGTCGCCGCGCGCAGGCGAGAGGTGCAATCTGCTGCGCCGGGAGAATCCCATGTCCGCCCAAGGCGTCCTTCTCGAAGATCGTTTTCTCGACCCGCATGCCTCGGCGCGGCTGATGTCCGTTCCGGCCGAAATGGCTGGAAGGTCGCTCATTAGGATACTTCACGGGCACGCGTTTGCGCTTCACGGATTTTCTGACGCCGGAAATCACGCTGTGGGTTCAGAGCGATTTCTTCCTGCCTGCGAGTATTGGTTGCGGAAGCACGTCCGCATTTGGCCCACCCGCCCGCCCAAACGCGTGCGCGGTGTTTTTGCCGCAAGACGCCGCATTTTCGTTTGTCGATTGTACGGGCGATCCCGTCGGCTTCGCCGACAGGCCGGGCTGTCGTGCTTCGCACCGAGCCCAGGTGGTCTCGGCCCTTCGGGCTTCCATCCCTATCGCGAGACCCGCCCACCCGCCCCGGATGAATTGAGGTGAGGCCGCATCGTGCATCAGTTCTGCTGACGGAGATGCGTGCGGCTTCTTCAAAGCTGTGTCTCGGCGCCGCTGCAATGGCGCTTACCGCGCTCCTCTTTGTGAGCGGCGAAAAGCAGGATGTCGTGCTCTTCAACCATAGTCCGTCGGTGCCGGTCGGATTTTACGTTCGCGAGTCCGGCGCGCCAACACACGGCGCGTTTGTGACTGTACGCGCGCGGGATGCTGCGCCGGTTCAGGCGGCCGCGCACCATTACGATGATGAGGGCGATCGTTTTATCAAACGTTTGGCTGCGGTCGCAGGGCAGGAGGTGTGCAGTGACGGTCGCATACTCCGCATCGACGGGGCGGACGCCGCAGTGGTTCAAAACAACGTTGGCGCCCCGCAAGCATGGGTTGGATGCCGCAGACTCAGCGCTTCGGAAATTCTCCTCTTAGGAGATAGCGTGGACTCGTTTGACGGTCGCTATTGGGGCCCAATCAGCACCGACCTGATCGAAGGCGTCTGGCGTCCGCTCTAGCTTTTTTCCAACACGAGGAATCGCGGGGCAACAGGCGGCAACACTTACGTGCTCGCTAGTGCGTGAATGCGAGAGAAGGGAGGACGCGCGCAGATGGAACGGGTGCGGTGGAGAGCAAGATTAAGAGCGCCGCAGGTTTTCTTCTGAGGCTTGTGAATCCTGGTGTTTTCACGCGGCATGCGTGATCATCGCGCGGTGGAAATAGCGGTATCGCTGCACATTCAACGGCCCGTGACGCGGCAATGGCCAAGGCATCACTATCTGAGCGCTTGAAGACGTCGGCGCTGGTGCGTCCAAACGATGTGACGCACGCGCTCGCAGCGGTGCGCGACATGGCTGTGTTTCGCGAGGAAGATGCGCTCACCGGCAAAGTCCAGAAGACGCGATCACTTAGCGGCCGCGCACGCAGCGGCGCGCTTGGCGGACAATTATCCAAGCTGCTGTCAGGCCGCCGACCCGGTGGAAGCCTTCGCGCAGGCGGCGCAAACGCGGCATTCGCGCAAGACAAGCGCCAGCGCGTCGTAGTGACTGTGTTCTATCAGGGCCACGGCGGCAGTGGCGCAGCCAAGCTGATCGCACACGGCAAGTATCTCGAACGCGATGGGGCCGGTCCGGAAGGAGAGCGGGGCCAGTTCTATGACCACGAGCAGGATCGTGCCGAGGCAGCGCCGCGTTTGGCGGAGTGGGCGGCTGAGGACAAACGCCACATGCGCCTCATGCTCGCGCCAGAGAGCGGCGCCCGCATCGAGGATATGAAGGACTTCACGCGTGCGACGATGGCGCAGATGGAGCGCGATCTCGGCATGCCCTTGGAGTGGGTGGCGGTCGATCACCACAACACCGACAACCCGCATGTCCATGTGATCCTGCGCGGCCGCAGGCGCGATGGACCGGATCTCATTATCCCACGGGAGTACGCGACGTGGGGGCTCCGGCACGCGGCGCGGGAAGTGGCCACGCAGATGCTGGGCGATCGCGGGCGCGATGACGAACGGTTGGCGCTTGATCGCGAGACGCGCGCCGAGCGATCTACGCGGCTCGATCAGCTGCTGGCGGCCGAACTGAAGCCCGGCAAAGTGCATCGCATTCAGTCGATCGGGCGCACGCTTGAGCCCACGCTCAGAGCGGCGCTTCGAAACCGCGTTCGCGAATTGGTGCGCATGGGCCTCGGCCGGGAGGAAAAGCGCAACCGCTTCCGTCTCGATCTGGACTGGACATCACGACTTGAGGAGATCGGAAAGGGCATCGATCTGCGCCGTCGTTTGGGACGCGAGCTTGAGCCAAGCCAAGGCCGCCTCAAACTCTATGAGCCTTCAATGGGGCGCTTGACGGGCCCTGTGCTCGAAGCCGGCAGGCGCGGCGAGACCGGCAAAGGCTATGTGATCGTGCTCGACGGCATGAAGCGGCCAGTGCTCGCCAATGTGCGCGAGCGGGATGCAGCGGGCCTGCAGCCAGGAGCGCTTGTTGCAGTCGAACCGAGAGGCCACGAGGGCAGAGGGACGCGCGTAAAGATAGACCGGCTTTCCGAGACGCCGCTCCTGACACAAATCGAGGCGCCCGCGGAAACAGAGCTCGATCGTGAGATCGTGCGTCAACTCGCGGGCGAGCCGCCACGCCTGCCGAATACGCGAGAGGTCCGCAACGCCATCACAGAGCGGATCGGTTGGCATCAGCGCGAGGGCAACGGTGGGCGTGACCTGACCGGGCGCTTCGAATTCAATCACGGCGCGCTGGAACGACTGCGCACCTCGGAGCTCTCGCGCGCCGAGGACGCGCTCATGAAGGCGACTGGCAAGAGAGCGATCAATGTTGGGGATGGGTTGGAGCGCGAGTGGCGTGTGCGCGGCTTCGTTCAGCTTCAGCAGGGCAGGTTCGCGATGCTTGAGCGCAACGATGGCGTGGCGTTGATGCGCGTCACAGGCTCACTCTCATTGAAACAGGGGAAGGCGTATTCGCTCTCAATCATCAACGGCAAAGTGAAAGCAACGCCGTCGCTGGGATTGGATCGCTGAGCTCAACATTCTCGTGGGACACGAAAATATGGAACCGGTGGGGGCAACGCTGGGCAACACCGTACAACGCAGCCGCGGACACGTGGGGCAACGCAATCGCCGCTCATGCAACGGCCTTCGGGTTTCCGTATTGGATATCGTTACCGTCGTGGAGTTTGATGACGCGCCCGCATCTGCTCGACCTTATCAACTCAGCGACTAATCCGCTTCGCAAACGTAATGGTCGGGCGCACGATGGCGCATCAAACGCAATTGATGGTCATGAAGTTCGCTCGCAAACCGGTCCGTCCCGCATCCGCTGATCAACTCGCGTTTCTGTTTGAAGACGCGCCGCCACGCGCTCGTCCGATCGCAGATGAGCCGCGGCCCCGCGACCAGTTAAAGCCGCCAATGGTGGTGCTGAAGCCACGACCGAAGGTTGGCAAGAAATTAGCGAGACAGGCTCTGCCAGAGGTCTCGCGCGAAGATCGGCGATTGACGGCGGAGGAGGCTGCCGAATTGCTGTGCGTCAGCGTCAAAACATTGGAAGCGTGGCGGCGGCTTGGCAAAGGTCCGGTGTTCGTGAAACTGGGGCGCTCTGTGCGCTACACAATGCGCGCGCTAGACCAGTTCACCTGCGAACGCACGGTGCGCAATTCGGCCGAAGGCCGGCTTCTCGACGCGCACAACTGATCCGTACGCGCTTCCCTATGGCGCCCTATCGCTCACTTTTTACAGTTACCCACAGAAATGAGAGCCGAACGGGATGCGCAAAACGCTAAGCGCGTAAAATGCTGATTTTACGCGGCAAAAGCGCGATATTTTTCTCTAACGTTATACATGTCCCACATTCTGCGAGCCCTACGCAGCGCTCGCGCACGATTGGGACACGAATGGGATGTGAAACTCGCTCGTTCGAAAGCGATTGAGTTTACTCGCGAAATTCGAGCGATCTTCGCTGACGTTGTTGGGGTCCCATGCGCCGCTCCGCCGGAGCGCGTCCACTCGAAAATGGTTGCTCGTTCCGCCCAGCGGAAAAGGCAGCTTCAAACGCGCGAGCAGCGGCAGGACTTCGCGGAAGAGGATCGCATATTCGGCGGCAAACTGGCGCGCGATCCAGCTTTCAGCGGCGTTGTCGATATCGAGCGGCGCTTGCACGCAGGCGAGATTTTGCGGGC
This sequence comes from Vitreimonas sp., assembly GCF_036392335.1. Classification (NCBI taxonomy): domain Bacteria; kingdom Pseudomonadati; phylum Pseudomonadota; class Alphaproteobacteria; order Hyphomonadales; family Hyphomonadaceae; genus Vitreimonas; species Vitreimonas sp. The sequence continues at coordinate 37,762 of NZ_DASVYD010000061.1, read as the reverse complement.
CGTCCTCGAATGCGGCAAGCGCGGCGCGCAATTGTTGGGGGTGCGGCCGATCTTCGGCGTCGTAGATCACGGCATATTCGCCGCGTGCGTAGGCGAGCGCTGCATTCAGGGCCTTTGGTTTGGTCCGCGGCGCCGACGGCGGCACGATCACCACATCGAGGTGATGCGCCTCGGCGGCGGCGAGTGTCGCGGCGATCGTGTCGTGATCGTCGCCTTCGACAATGAATTTTATGTCCAAAGCCTCGCGCGGGTAATCGATGTGCTCAAGCGCGGTGAGAAGATCGGGAATGACGTTGGCCTCGCGATAAAGCGGGCACAGGATCGTATAGACTGGAAAAACGTGCGGGTCGGCGAGGCGCCAAAGCGGCGCTTTGAGGTGCGCCGCTGCGACGAGCCGGAGAAGAATAGCCGCTGAGAACAGGGCGAACGCGCCACCCCACAGCCATTTCAGCGTGGTGCCCGGCGCGAATTTGAGCGCCACGATCAATCCGCCCAGGAGCGCCGCCAGGGCGATGAGCTGCGTGATGTAGAAGACGCGCCGCGCGGAACGTTGGGGATGGGTGCGATCGAAGTCATGAATGGCGCGATCGAGCGCGGTCGCACCTACGTGCGTCGCCGTGCGTCGCACGTCATCGAGGCGCACCAGTTCGCCATCCATGCCCATGGATGCTCACCCAACCCGATTACCCGCCCATCTTTAGGTTGTGGTGTGGTCAATCACAAGGCGAAATCGTCTGATTTAGACGGCGGCCTGGGGCGGGACCTCCGCAGGGCCTCTGTCGCGCTTGTCGGAGATGTGGTCGGCAAGCGCGAACAGGAGTGGGTTGAGGGCGATCGAAATGAGCGCTGCAGCAAGGATCAGGTTGTAGGTGTCCTCCGACAACAATTCGAGCCGCACACCCATGCCGGCGAGCACGAACGAGAATTCGCCGATCTGCGCCAGAGCCGCGGCGATCATCAGGCCGGTGCGGAGCGGAAGCTTGTAGAGCGAGGTGATCGCCAGCGCCGCGGCGCTCTTGCCGATCATGATAATGAAGACAACGGCGAGCACGCCGATAGGCTCGCGCACGAGCGTCATCGGGTCGAACAGCATGCCGACAGAGACGAAGAAGAGCACCGCAAACGTGTCGCGTAGGGGCAGCGAATCTTCGGCGATCTTGTGCGTGAACTTGCTGCCGTTGAGCACGACGCCGGCCAGGAAGGCGCCGAGCGCAAAGGATGCGTCGAACAATTCATAGGCGACCCAGGCGATTCCCAGCGCGAGCGTCAGGGCGCCGAGTGACATGAGCTCACGCGATTTCAAGTGCGCGATCTGCACGATCAACCAGGGGAAGAAGCGTGCGCCGACGAACAACATCAACGCTACGAAGACGCCGATCTTGCCGATGGTGACCGCCAGCGTGGAGAGCACCGCCGTGAGTGGGAGGCCGCCGCTATCCCCGTTGGCGAAGCCGGCAAGCGTCGGCAAGAGCACGATGGCGAGGACGATGGCGATGTCTTCGATGACGAGCCAGCCAACGCAGATGCGGCCGTTCTCCGTCTTCACCATGTGCCGGTCTTCCAGGGCGCGCAGCAGCACGACCGTGCTGGCGACCGAGAGGGAGAAGCCCAGCATGATGGATTCAGCGGCGCCCAGGCCCATCAGAGCGCCAACGCCGTAACCCAGCAGCGTGGCGGCTGTCATTTGCACGAGTGCGCCGGGGAGCGCCACGCCGCGCACGGCCCAGAGGTCCGCCAGCGAGAACTTGAGCCCGACGCCAAACATTAGCAAAATCACGCCGATTTCGGAAAACTGCATCGCCAAGTCGGCGTCACCCACAAATCCTGGCGTGAACGGCCCGACAGCGACGCCGGCAATCAAATATCCGACGAGTGGCGAAATACGCAGGCGCTGCGCCGCGGCGCCAAAGAAGAAGGCCAGTGTGATGCCGGCGACAAGGTTGACGATGAGGCCGTGACTTTCCATCGGATCTTTCAAATGGGGCCCATCGGCCGTCGCGCGCGCGGCGGTCGCCGATCGGCAAATTGAATGCGATGCACCCAATCGACCCGATTGAAGCGACCAAGTCAAACGCCGATGCGACGCAGGTCATGGTTTTTGTCGCCCCTCGAGCCTAGAACGCATGAAAGTAAGGGAGGCCGCTTTGGGCTCAGAGGACTTGCGGGCGCTGTTGGCCGATGTCAGTGCACATGCGCTCGCGTATCGCACCGCCGCGTCGACCCGGCCGCATTGCCCCGCGCGCGATTACCAGGAGCTTCGCGCGGCTTTCAATCAGCCGACTCCAGAGCGCGGCGCCCACGCGCGCGCGGTGATCGCTGAACTCGCGGCGCTTGCCGAGCCGGGACTCGCCAACATTATTGGCCCGCGCTTTTATGGCTGGGTGATGGGCGCGAGCCACGAGACGGGGGTCGCCGCGGATTGGCTGGTCAGCGCCTGGGGGCAGAATGTGGGCAATGCCCATGCGACGCCAGCGGCGTCCGCGTGCGAAGAGGCGGTGACCTGCTGGTTGCTCGATTTGCTCGACCTGCCGCGAGAGTCCTCGGTCGGTTTCGTGAGCGGCGCGACGCTCGCGAATTTCACCTGTCTGGCCGCCGCGCGCGGCGAGGTGCTGCGGCGTGTCGGCTGGGATGTGGAGGCTGACGGGTTGTTTGGCGCGCCGCCGGTCCATGTCGTGCTCGGCGAAGAAGCCCATTCCACTATTTTCTCGGGGCTCCGCTATCTCGGGCTCGGCGCGAAACGGGTCCTGAGCGTGCCGTCGGATGACCAGGGGCGCATGCGCCCTGATGCATTCAAGCGGACGATTGAGAAGCTGGAGGGCCCGGTTATCGCCATCGCCCAGGCGGGGCACATCAACGCGGGATCGTTCGACGCTTTTCCGGAAATCGCCGAGGCTGCGCACGCAAAGGGCGCGTGGTTGCACGTGGACGGCGCGTTCGGACTTTGGGCGCGGGCATGTCCGGATCGGGCGCATTTGGCGCGCGGTTTGGAGCTTGCCGATTCTTGGGGTGTCGACGGACACAAATGGTTGCAGACGCCCTACGACAGCGCCTACGCCATCGTACGGAATGCGGAAGCGCATCGGCGCGCCATGCTAATCGCGGCGAGCTATTTGCCTGCTGGCGAGGATCGCCACCCAGCCGATTATACGCCGGAGCTTTCACGCCGCGCGCGCGGCTTTGCGACCTGGGCCACGATCAAGGCGATGGGGCGCGAAGGCATTGCCGAAATGGTGAGCCGACATTGCGCGATCGCGCGCGGCATTGCCGAACGGCTCAGCGCCGCGCCTGACGTAGCTGTGCTCAATGATGTCGTACTCAATCAAGTCGCCGTCTGCCTCGGACCAGAAATGGATGTGGCCAAGGCCGACGCGCTCACGGCGCGCACGATCGCGCGCATACAGCGCGAGGGCGTCGTCTTCGTTGGCGGCGCCCATTGGCGCGGGCGCCAGATCATCCGCATCTCTGTCTGCAGCATGAACACGACAGAGGCTGACGTCGGCGCGAGCGCCGACGCCATTCTCAGCGCTTGGCGGGCGGAGCGCGACGCTTAGGCCGCGCGCCGCGGCGACACTTTGGTGACGGTCAGCCGATGCGTAGCGCCCATGTCATCGGGCCACCACATCGTGTCGCCCTCGGAGAGACCGATGAGCGCCGCGCCAACCGGCGTGAGCACAGAGATGCGGCCGTCGGCGAAGTTCGCGCAATTCGGATAGACGAGTTGGAAGTCGCGATAATCGCGACCGTCATATTCGAACGTCACGCCGTCATTCATGGCGAGCACGTGGCGAGGCAAGGCCTCGCTCACCTCAGCGCGCTGCATTTCCTGCAGCAATAAGGCTGCGCCCGGCGACCGGCCAAGGCCCTTCAAGGCGAGTTCGATGAGTTCCTCGTGATCGTCAGGGGTGACCAAGATGGAGGGGCGTTGCGGGGTCTTGTTCATAAACGGTCTCGTGCGTACGCGCGCGCCAGGGCGCGCTGCGGCAAATGCTTGCAGGGTGGCGATGGTGTGTAGGCGCCCCTAACTCGCGTATACGGGCGAGCTAGGGGCTAAGCGCAGCCGGCCGTGCGGTCCGCACGGACAAAGATCGACAGAAGGGGCGCGCTCGTACGCATGTGCCATGAGATCGTCGCTCTGCGTGAAAAGTCAACCTTTGGGCGCGGTCGAAAGCAGCGTCACACGCGGGCGTCCGTGTTGCGACAGCGAGCGTCACGCGATGACGATTCGAAGACGCCAGTTTCAAGAACGGCGGTGTCCGGTGTGCTTTGTGTGACGTTTCGTGCAAGCGGCGAACACACGCGCCAGCTGCGCGAACGCGATGATGACACTTCGCTTTCAATCGCGCCGAAGCTGCGTCACCAAGGCGTCACGCTTCGCAAGCGCGAAAGCGCTTACGCCGCTTTCAGTAAGTCGCCCGCCAAGCCCTTGCGCAGCAGCGCGCTGGTCTCGCGCACGCCGAAGATCGCCGCGAACTGGCCAAAGCGTGGGCCGCTTTCGACGCCGAACAGCACCTCGTAGAGCGCCTTGAACCAATCGCGCAGCGGCTCGAAGCCGTGCTCTTTGCCGACGGCATAGACTTCGTTCTGGATCGTCTCGCCGTCGGTCGTGTCCGCCGGCAGCGCATCCAGGCGCGCGATCAAAGCCTCGAACGCGGCGCGCTCCTTGTCGGTGGCGGCGCGGAACACTTTCGTGGGCTTCACGAAATCGTTGAAATAGCGCAGCGCGTAGCCCGTCAGCTTGTCCAGGAACGGATGCGTCTGCGGCGAGGCGTCCGGCGCATATTTGCGGATGAAGGCCCAGAGCTGATCCGAATTCTCCGCATTGGCGGCCGAGACGAGATTCATCAGCAGTGCAAACGAGATCGGCGACACATTCGCCGGCGGATTGCCGGCATGAATGTGCCAAACGGCGTTCTCAAGACGCTCGGCTTCGTTCTGCTTTTGATAAGCGTCGATGAAGGAGAGATACTCGTCCACCGCCTTCGGGATGACATCGAAATAGAGCTTCTTCGCCGTCTTCGGCTTCTGGAACATGTAAAGCGAGAGGCTCTCCGGCGCCGCGTACCTCAGCCATTCGTCGATGGTGAGGCCGTTGCCCTTGGACTTGGAAATCTTCTGGCCCTGGTCGTCGAGGAAGAGTTCGTAATTGAAGCCTTCGGGCGGGGCGCCGCCAAGTGCGCGACAAATCTTCGAGCTCTGCTGCACAGAATCGATCAAATCCTTGCCGGCCATCTCGTAATCGACGCCGAGCGCCGTCCAACGCAGCGCCCAGTCCGGCTTCCATTGGATTTTGACGTTGCCGCCGGTGACCGGCACTTCCGTCTTTGTGCCGTCCTCGTCTTCGAATGTGATCGTGCCGCGTTCGAAATTGCGCGCCAGCGTCGGCACTTGCAGCACGCGGCCAGTCTTCGGGCTGATCGGCAGGAAGGGCGAATAGGTGGTGCGGCGCTCTTCGCCGAGCGTCGGCAACATGATCGCCATCACCTGATCGTAACGATCAAGCATGGTGAGCAGCGTCTTGTCGAAGGCGCCGGACCTGTAGGCCTCCGTCGACGACATGAATTCGTACTCGAAGCCGAAGCTGTCGAGGAACGAGCGCAGCTGCGCATTATTGTGGTGCGCGAAGCTCTCGCAGCACCCAAACGGGTCGGGCACTTTGGTGAGCGGCAGATGCAGATGCTTGGCCAGCATGTCCTGGTTCGGCAGATTGGTCGGCACTTTGCGGAAGCCGTCCATGTCGTCCGAGAAGGCAATGAGCCGCGTCTTGATCTTGTCGCCGGTGATGCAGCGGAAGGCGTGGCGCACCATGGTGGTGCGCGCGACTTCGCCGAACGTGCCGATATGCGGAAGACCCGACGGGCCGTAGCCCGTCTCGAAGATCACCGTGTCTTTCGGCGTTTTCTTCAACCGCTCCACGATCAGGCGCGCCTGTTCGAAAGGCCAAGCCTTGGCGGCGGTAGCGAGGGTCTGAAGATCTGACATCGGCGAATCCAAAATGGGCGTTCTGCTTAAACCGCCCAAGCGCGCGATGCCAAATCCGGCGGCTTATTCCGGCTGCGATTTGCGCCCGAACAGGCGGTCGCGGAAGCGGGCGAGCGCCGCGCGGCGCTTGGCCAGGAAGCCCCAGCCAAAAACGCCCGCGGCGACCCAGAACAACGCCTCAAGGCTCAGCGCCGCGGCGGTGACGATGCCAGCCCAGATCGGCAGGCTCGGGCGGTTGAAATAAGCGAACCCCAGCGCGCCCCACGTCAGAATGACAGCGGCGACGGCGATGCCCAGGATGACCCAACGTACTTTCATGATGCTCTCCTTTGGCCCTGAGCAGCCACGGGGCGGCGGGGCGGATGCAGGGCGTTGCGATTTTTTCGAAGCACGGCAAAGTCCGCCCCATGCGAACCCTGATCCTGATGCGGCACGCCAAGGCCGTCCGCGCCCACGAAGCCGACAGCGACGAGACGCGCGGCCTGACCGGGCGGGGCAGGCGCGAAGCCGCCGCCGCCGGCGCCGCAATGGAAGATGCAGGGCTAAAGCCGCAGGTCGCGCTCATCTCCACCGCCAAGCGCACGCGCGAAACCGCCGAACACGGCTTGCAGAATTTCGCGCTGGAGAAGCGCTTCGAGGATGCGCTCTATCACGCGCATCTCGAAGGCATCTGGGATGCGTTCAGCGCCAGCGATGCGGAGAGCGTCGTCATCGTCGGGCACAATCCGGGCATTGGCGAGCTTGTGTCGAAGCTGGTGCATCAAGCGCATGACGGCTCAAAACTCGCGCGCGAATTCAGCGGGCATTTTCCGACGGCCGCCTTCGCCGCCTTCGAAATCAAAGGCGATCTCCTCCGCGCCGCTGGCCCCACCCTGATCGCCGCCTGGAAACCCCCGCGCGATCGGGATGACGATTAAGGCAAGAAGGTCGCTTCGCCCAATTCTCCATCGCCGACGCTGCGATCGGCATACGCGTACGTCGTCCCGTTCCATTGCCAGAGCGGGAAGGAGAAGCCAGGCCCGCCATCGGCGAGATCGCGCACGCCGTTCGTACGTGTCGGCAGGATCACCAGCGCGCCGCCGCGATCGGCATAGACTTCGCGCAAGCGCGCACCGTCGCGCACATAAAGATAGAGAAGCGAGCCGTCGCCATAGCATGACGCTGTGGTCGGCCCGCCGCCCATGGCGAAGAGAATGGCCGTGCCCGCCGCGCCGCCAAGATCGGCGCTCAAAAATTGCGGCGTCGACAGCTCGCCGCACTCGTTCATCACATCGCCGCGCGCATTGGGCGTCATGCCAAGCAAGGCAAAGATCGCGGCTTTGTCAGCGTCGGTGATTGCCGTGCTGGCCGACGTTGCGCTCGGTTGATCGTCAGCATCGGCGGAGGCGCCGCTGTCGTTGCAAGCCGCGAGCGCAAGACAAAGGCATGCGATGATTGTTGTATTAAAGCGCACGAACGTTTCTCCCTGCGCGAAAGCTACAGGAATACGTCCCCAGGTCCCAAGGATAATCGCTGTTACTGGCTCGCCCAAAGGATACGCGCGATCCAATCGATGTCGGAGACAGGCAATTCGCGCGGCTTATGCGCGGGATTGAGCGAGGTGAGTTCGATCGTCTGATCGTTGCGACGGCCCAGCACTTTCGCCATCACTTCGCCCGCGCGTGTGCGCACGACAACGCGATCGCCGCGCCGCACCGCAGCCCCCGGCTGCACGATGACGACGTCGCCTGCGCGATAGGTGGGCTCCATGGAATCGCCGGCGATCTCGAGCGCGTAGACGCGGTCTTCGCCCAAATCAGGAAAGCGCACGGTTTCCTCGGCGCCGACAGGAAATCCATTCTCATCGAAGAATCCGTCAGCGCCCGCGCGCGCCATGCCGACGATAGGAATGGCCCGACCCGCGCTGCCAGGTTTGCCCGCGAGCAGCGCCGCGAACTCATCCCAGCTCGTCTCGGCGGCGGCGAGTGCGCGCGCGACGCTTTCGGTCGAGGGCCAGCGCGGTTTGCCGTCCGGCGCCTGGCGCTTGGATTTGTTGAACGTGGTGGGGTCTAGGCCCGCCGCGCGCGCGAGGCCCGAAGCCGACATGCCCCGCCGGGCCGCCACCGCATCAATCGCGCGCCAGATTTGGGCGTGGTTCATGGGGCGTGAGAATAGCGCACGCGGAAGGACTTTCAACCCATAAATAGGAAAAATATCCGAAACGCCTACTATGGGTTGTGCCGCTCGCCTTTGGCGGTTTGTGTGGGCTGTGGCCGCGCCCGCGTGCTAGGCGACAGCGCCATCAGAATCGGCGAAGCGCAAACGTCTTGAGCATTTTACACGACCTCGCCACCGGCGCGATGCGCTGGCTTGAGCCTGAGACCGCACACGAGGCGGCGCTGTGCGGTTTGCGCGCGGGGTTTGGCCCGCGCGTGCGCGCCGACAAATTTCCCCGCCTGAAGACAAGGCTCGCTGGCCTCGATCTGCCAAACCCCATCGGCATGGCCGCGGGCTTCGATAAGAATTGCGAAGCGCCTGATGCGTTGCTCGCGTGCGGTTTCGGCTTTGTCGAATGCGGCACCGTCACGCCGCGCGCGCAAGAAGGCAATCCGCGCCCGCGCATTTTCCGATTGAGCGAAGATCGTTCGGTGATCAATCGACTGGGCTTCAACAATAAGGGGCTGGAATACTACGCTGATCGCTTGGCCGCGCGCGCAAACAAGTCGGGGATTGTCGGCGCCAATGTCGGCGCCAACAAGGAGAGCGCCGATCGACCGGCGGATTACGTCGCGGGCATGGGGCGCGTCTGGAAATGCGCGTCCTATGTGACGGCGAACATTTCCTCGCCGAACACGCCTGGCTTGCGCGGCCTGCAAGAACGCGGAGCGCTGGAAGATTTGCTCGGCCGCCTACGCGAAGCGCGCGCGCCACTGGAAGCCGCGCATGGCAAGCGGCCGCTGTTCTTGAAGGTAGCGCCCGATCTCGATGAAACCGCAGTGCGCGACATCGCTGAATTGGCGCTGACATACGAGCTCGACGCGCTGATCGTCTCGAACACCACGCTGCAGCGGCCCGATCATCTCACTTCGGACAATCGCGAGGAAACAGGCGGCCTTTCAGGTCAAGCGTTGTTCCATATTTCGACGCAGGTGTTGCGCCAGTTCGCGCAGGCGCTGAACGGAGGCCTGCCTCTGATCGGCGTCGGTGGTGTTGAAAGCGGCGTCACCGCGTTGGCGAAGATTCGCGCCGGCGCCAGCGCCGTGCAGCTCTATTCCTCGATGGTTTATGTCGGCCCGAGCCTTGTTGCGCGCATCACAGACGAACTCGACGGCCTCTTGGCCGCCGAGGGTGTCGATTCAATTGCGGAAATGGTCGGCGCGGATTTGCGCTGATCAGGAATTGCGGGCCACGACGCGCTGCCGCAGGGAGGCGGTGAGGCTGCGCAATTCCGTCATCAGAGCGCGGATGTCGCCATTGTTGCGATCGAGCTGGGCCAGGAAATCGCGCTGCTGCTGTTGCGCCAACCAGATCTGGTTGCCCTCAATCAGGAGCGACACGTCGACGACTTTCCAAACGTCTCCGGTGCGCAGCAGGCGCCATTGCACCAATTGCGCACGCCCGCCGCCACGCGGCGTGAGTTCGGTGTTGACGATCACGTCGCGACCGGCGACGCGCTCGGTGGAGTCGGTCACGCGGATGGCGGCGCCGTTGAAGCGGCCGAGGCGGTCTTCATAAACCGCGATCGAATAATCCTGGAACGTGCGCGTCCACTCAGCGCGTAGCGCCGCGTCGCTGCGCAATTGCGCGCCGTAGCGTCCAAGCACGAAGCTCGAAATGCGCGGCATATCGGCAAAGCGCGCCATCAGCTGATCGAATTGCGCGCGGCGCTGCGGCGTACCCACGCGCGTGTCGGTTAGCGTGCGAAGCGCAGCTGTCGCGTTCGACTGAACGAAGTTTTCTGCGTCCGCGTTGCGCGCAGCATATGCGTCCGGCGCCGCGACGAGCAGGCCAAGTCCCATCATTCCAGCAAAGAATGTGGCGCGGGTGATGGGGCGGGTCGTCACTTCTTCTCTCCTGTAGTGGCGTGCGATGTGGGTTTTGTTTCGCTGGCGTCCAAGAGGTTCGCCGTGACCGGCGTCTCGATTGACGCTGAGTGTTGCGAATATTCCCCACTGTCCGGTTGGCCCGGATCGTCGCTTTCTAAATTCTCATCAAAATCCGGCAAATCCTGGACGTCCGTCCGCCCGTTTTGGATCGCGCTCTCACGCAACAATTCGTAGGAGGAGCGGAATGTCGAATACGGATCGAGTGAATCGCGTCGCACATCGTCGACCGTTTCGAGCAATTGCTCGCGCACCGAAACGCCCGTGAGCACGCCGCGTGTCGCGCGGAAGGCGCCAGCGTCATCGCCCTCAAGATAGGAGAGCGGATCAAGCACGGAATCGATAATGCGGCCTGTCGTGTCGCGTACGTTACTCGGTCCCATCAGCGGGACAAAAAGATACGGGCCGGCGCCCACGCCCCATACGGCCAGAGTCTGGCCGAAGTCTTCATCGTGGTATTCTAGCCCCATCGATGCGGCGGGGTCGAACACGCCGGCGATGCCGATCGTTGTATTGAGAACGAAGCGCGCGGCGGTGGTGGCGCCGCGCTCGGCTTCGCCTTGCAGAACATCGTTCGCGAAAATCACCGGACCGCGCAAATTGCGCAGAAAATTTCTCACGCCGCTCCGGAGAGGGCTGGGCGTCACGGCGCGATAACCGCGCGCGACCGGCTCCAGCACGGCTTGATCCACGCCTTCGTGCACGGCGAACATCGATCGGTTGAAGCCTTGCCAGGGATCGCCTGCCGAGGGCGCGGCGACAGGCTCCGCCTGAGCCGGCTCGACCTGAGCGGTCGCGGGCGCCTCGATAACTTCCGGCGCCTCCTGGGCGTGCGCCAGGGCAGGCCCCGCCAGGGCGGCGGCCAACGTAATAAGAGCGATATTCCCCCGCATTCGCAGACGCCTCTTCTAGGTCCACGCGCACATAATGACGGCTTTGGGTTAATCAACTTTGGCTTTACCGCATATGAACGCAGCTTGAGAATGATCGTTCATTTCGCGGTCGCGATACCGTCGTTAACAATCGGAATTTAATTAGAAAAAGAAGACCGATGCTTTCGCGCCACAGTCGAGTTTGAATTTGCGGGCGGAGTCGTGGGTGCGTGTGCGAATGGGGCTTCACAACGCGTCCGCGTCGATGTCATATAAAGACATGTTTATATCTCCAACTCTGCCTGTGCCTGAGCGGCGCGACGCCGAACGCGTCGTCACGGCGCTGCGCGCGGCGGGCGAGCAGACGCGATTGCGCGCGCTGGCGTTGCTGACAGAGGGGGAATTGGCGGTGGGCGAATTGGCGCAGGCGCTGGGCCAAAGTCAGCCGCGCGTCAGTCGGCACCTGAAGCTGTTGACGGAAGCGGGGCTCGTGGAACGGGCGCCAGAGGGCGCGTGGGTCTTCTATCGCTTGCCGCGCGCGCACACCACGGAGCGCCACCTCGCTGACGCGACGCTGGCGATGCTCGATCCAAGCGATCCGGTATTGGCGCGTGACCTCGAGCGCTTGAACGCGATTCGCGCCGCGCGTGATGCGGCGGCCGCGGAATACTTTGAGCGCAACGCAGCGGATTGGGATCGTGTACGCGCCTTGCACTTGCCCGAAGCAGACATTGACAGCGCCGTGCTCGCCGCCGCGGGCGAGGGCCCCTTTGAGCTGATGGTCGATGTCGGCGTCGGCCAAGGCCGTATGATCCAATTGTTCGCCGATCGCGTGCGCCGTGCGGAGGGCTTCGACAGGTCGCGGCAGATGCTGGCGATCGCGCGCGCGTCATTGGGCGATCTCAAATCGAAAGCGGCGGTGCGGTTTGGCGACGCCTACGCGCCGCCGATCGAGGCGGGCGTGGCCGATCTCGTGACGATCCATCAAGTGCTGCACTTCTTGGCTGATCCCGGCCGCGCGATTGGCGAGGCCGCGCGCGTGCTGAAGCGCGGCGGGCGTCTGGTGATTGTCGATTTCGCGCCGCATCAATTGGAATTCTTGCGCGAGGAGCACGCGCATCGCCGGCTCGGTTTCGCCGATGCCGAGATCAAGGAATGGTGTGACGCTGCTGGCATATCGCCGGTGAAAGCAACGACTCTCGCGCCGGACAAGCGGGAAGCGCTGACTGTGAAGATTTGGGCAGGGGACAAGACATGAGCGCGCACGCGCACAATCTCATCGCCGAAGCGGCGGAACGGCTCGGGCGGCCGCGCGTGTCGTTCGAATTCTTCCCGCCCAAGACGGAAGCGCTTGAAGCGCAACTCTGGGACTCGATCCGCAAATTGGAGCCGCTCAACCCGAGCTTCGTCTCGGTGACCTATGGCGCCGGCGGCTCGACGCGTGATCGCACGCACCGCACGGTGGCGCGCATCGTGGAAGAAACCGCGCTGAAGCCTGCCGCGCATCTGACCTGCGTCGGCGCTAGCCGCGACGAAATCGACAGCGTCCTGCGCGATTATTGGAGCGCGGGCGTGCGCCATATCGTGGCGCTGCGCGGCGATCCGCCCGGCGGCGTCGGCACAGCGTATACGCCGCATCCAGAGGGCTATGCGAGCGCTGTCGACTTGGTCGAAGGGGCCAAGCGGATTGGCGATTTCGAGATATCGGTCGCGGTGCACCCAGAGAAGCATCCGGCGTCACTCACCTGGGCGCACGACATCGAGAATTTCAAGCGCAAGCTCGAAGCCGGCGCTACGCGCGGCATTTCGCAATTCTTCTTCGACGCGGACGTGTTCCTGCGCTTCCGCGATCGTTTGGCGAGCGCGGGCGTCACCGCGCCGATCCTGCCGGGCATCATGCCGGTCACGAACGTGAAGGGCTTGCGCAAGATGGCCGAGGGCTGTGGCGCGTCACTGCCGGCTTGGCTCATCCGTTTGTTTGATGGCTTGGACGACGATCCGGATACGCGCCGCCTGGTGACCGCCGCCACCACGGCGCAACTCTGCGCGCAGCTGGCGGCCGAAGGCGTCGAGGATTTCCATTTCTACACGCTGAACCGCGCTGACCTCACGCTGGCGATCTGCCGGATTTTGGGCGTGCGCGTGCAGGAGCAAGCGGCATGAACCGCGATCAACGTATTGCGGCGCTGAACGCCGAAATGGCCAAGCGCATCCTCACGCTCGACGGCTCTATGGGCGCGTATTTGCAGGGCTTTGGTCTGACGACCAATGACTTTCATGGCACGCGCTTCATCGAGCATCCGATGTCGCTGAAGGGCAACAACGATCTGCTCGTGCTGACGCAGCCCGAGACGATCACGAAGGTGCACAGCGCCTATCTCAACGCCGGCGTTGACATCATCAGCACCAACACGTTCTCGGCAACGCGGATCAGCCAGGCGGAGTACGCGCTGGAAGACGTGGTCTATGAGATCAATGTCGAAGCCGCGAAGCTCGCGCGCGATGCGTGCGATGCATACGAAGCGAAGGATGGCCGGCCCCGCGCTGTGGCTGGCGCGATTGGGCCGACGACGAAGCTGCTCTCGATGTCGCCCGAAGTGGGCGATCCGGGACGCCGCGACAGCGATTTCGATACGATGGCGAAGGGTTACGAAGAGCAGATCCTCGGCCTGATCGAAGGCGGCGCCGATATCCTGCTGATCGAGACGATCACCGATACGCTCAACGCCAAGTCCGCACTGTGGGCCGCATGGGAAGCGTTCGACAAGACAGGCGTGGAATTGCCGCTGTGGGTCAGCGGCACGATCACGGATCGCTCGGGTCGCACGCTCTCAGGGCAGACCGTCGAGGCGTTCTACAATTCGGTGCGGCACGCCGACCTTTGGGCGATCGGTTTGAATTGCGCGCTCGGTCCGCAAGATATGCGTGCGTTCCTGGCGGATTTGTCGCGCGTGGCGGAGTGTGCGGTGAGCGCCTATCCGAACGCCGGCTTGCCGAACGCGATGGGCGCCTATGACGAGACGCCGCATTCGATGGAAGCGCATTATGCCGAATGGGCGCGCGCCGGTTTGCTCAATATCGCCGGCGGCTGCTGTGGCACGACGCCGGAGCATATCGAACACATGCGCCACGCTGTTGAAGGCGTCACACCGCGCAAGCCTGCGGCGCACGATGGCCGTTTGAAGTTGGCGGGCCTTGAGCCTTTCACGGCGGCGGCGTGATGAGTGCGATTATGTTCAATGCCGAAGCGGCCAAGAGCTACGACGATGGGCCGCGCCGGCTCGTGCCCGGCTATGTCTTTTTCCAGAATCTGATCGCGCAAGTACTTGCCAGCGAGTTGAAGGACGACGCCTCCATTCTGGTGATGGGGGCGGGCGGCGGCGCTGAGCTGATGGCGATCGGCGCGGCGCGCGAGAGCTGGAAGCTAACTGGCGTCGATCCGTCGCCCGACATGCTCGCACTGGCCGAAGGCAAGTTGCGCGCGGCGGGCTATGCGGCGCGCACTTCGCTGGTGCCGGGCTATGTCACGGACGCGCCCGAAGGTCCGTTCGATGCGGCGACCTCATGCCTCGTCGCGCCTTTCGTTCCCGATGATGGCGGCAAGCTCGATTATTTCCGCCAATTGCGCCGGCGCATGCGGCCAGGCGCGCCCTTGCTGGTGGTGGAAGGCTTTGTCTCTGACGCGCCGGGCGGCTTCGATCGTTACATGAAGTCCTACATGATGTATGCGCGTCTCAATGGCGTTGCGCAGGCGATGCTTGACCGCGCCGTCAGCGCGCAAGCCAGCCTTCACTACATTTCGCTTGAGCGCCAGAAGCAGCTGTTCGACGAGGCCAGCTTCTCCGGCGCCGAGACCTTCTTCCAAGCTTTGCACATTTACGGCTGGATCGCCCGCGCATGACCTCCGCCAATCCCTTCGCCAATTTCGTCATCGTCGGCGAACGCACCAACGTCACGGGCTCCGCGAAGTTTCGCAAGCTGATCGAGGCGGACAATTATCCGGCCGCGCTCGATGTCGCGCGCCAGCAAGTCGAGTCGGGCGCCAATGTGCTCGATGTGAACGTCGACGCGGCGATGATCGACGGGCCGGCGGCGATGAAGCGGTTTCTCAATCTGATCGCGTCCGAGCCGGACATCGCGAAAATTCCGCTGATGATCGATAGCTCCAAATGGGAGGTGATCGAGGCGGGGCTGAAATGCGCGCAGGGCAAGTCGATCGTGAATTCGATTTCGCTGAAGGAAGGCGAGGCGGCGTTCCTCTATTACGCCAAGCGCGTGCGCCGCTTCGGCGCCGCCGCCGTGGTCATGGCGTTCGACGAGCAGGGCCAAGCCGACACCGCCAAGCGCAAGATCGAGATTTGTACCCGCGCCTACAAGCTGCTCACCGACCACGGCTTCCCGCCCGAAGACATCATCTTCGATCCAAACATTTTCGCGGTCGCGACCGGCATCGAAGAGCATGCCGACTACGCCAAGGATTTCTTCGAGGCGACGGCTTATATCCGCAGCGAGCTGAAGGGCGCGCATGTTTCCGGCGGCGTGTCGAACGTGTCGTTCTCGTTCCGCGGCAATGAGCCGGTGCGCGAGGCGATGCACGCGGTGTTTCTCTATCACGCTATCCGCGCCGGCATGGACATGGGCATCGTCAATGCCGGTTCGCTGACGCTGTACGATAATGTCGAACCCGAATTGCGCGAGCGGGTGGAAGACGTGCTGCTCAATCGTCGCGCCGATTCGACTGAACGTCTGCTCGAGGTTGCGGAGCAGGCGAAGCTTGGCGGCAAACGCAAGGAAACCGAGCGCGATCTTTCCTGGCGCGAGAAGCCGGTGAAGGATCGGCTAGCGCATGCGCTGGTGCACGGCATCACCGAATTCATCGTTGAGGACACGGAAGAGGCGCGTCAGCAAGCGGAGCGGCCGCTGCATGTGATCGAAGGGCCGTTGATGGATGGCATGTCCGTCGTGGGCGATCTGTTCGGCGCGGGCAAAATGTTCTTGCCGCAAGTGGTGAAATCCGCGCGCGTGATGAAGCAGGCGGTAGCGTATCTCCTTCCGTACATGGAGGAGGAGAAAGAGCGCACCGGCATGGCCGGCAAGTCCAACGGCAAGATCGTGATGGCGACCGTGAAGGGCGACGTGCACGATATCGGCAAGAACATCGTCGGCGTTGTGCTGCAATGTAACGGCTACGAGATCGACGATCTCGGCGTTATGGTGCCGTGCGATCGCATTCTGGAGCGCGCCAAGGAAATCGGCGCCGACGCGATTGGTTTGTCCGGCCTGATCACGCCGTCGCTGGATGAGATGGTGTTTGTCGCGAGCGAGATGCAGCGTCTCGGCATGAATCTGCCGCTGCTGATCGGCGGTGCCACGACCTCGCGCACGCATACCGCCGTGAAGATCGCGCCGGTCTATTCGGGGCCGACGATCTATGTGACCGACGCCTCGCGCGCCGTGCCGGTGGTGCAGAAACTGCTGGGCAAGGAGCGCGACACGCTGGTGGCGGAAACGCGGGCCGAATATGACGCGACGCGTGAGAGCTATTTCGCCGGCCAGGACAAGCGTCCGCGCCTGCCGATTGCGAAAGCGCGCGAGCGGGCCGCGAAGCTTGCATTCGCGCCGGTGAAGCCCAGCTTCCTCGGCGTACGTGAGTTCCAGAATTTCCCGCTTGAAGAGCTCGTGCCCTATATTGATTGGACGCCGTTCTTTGCGTCTTGGGATCTGATTGGCCGTTACCCGGCGATCCTGGAAGACGACATCGTCGGCGAAGCGGCGCGCAATCTTTATCGCGATGCGCGGGCGATGCTCGATCAATTGGTTTCCGAAAAATGGGTGACGGCCTCGGGCGTGATCGGCTTCTGGCCAGCGAACGCGCAGGGCGATGACATCGTGCTCTGGCAAGATGAAACCCGCAGCGCCGAACTCGCGCGTTTTCACACGCTGCGTCAGCAAATGGACAAGGGTGAGGGCAAGCCAAATTGCGCGCTCTCGGACTTCGTGGCGGCGAAGGGCGCAGATTATGTCGGCGCGTTCGCGGTGACGGCCGGGATTGGCGAGGAAGAGGTCGCCATCCGTTTCAAGCGCGCCAATGACGATTATTCCGCGATCCTGGCGCAGGCCTTGTGCGATCGTTTGGCTGAGGCGTTCGCCGAGGCGATGCACGCCAAAGTGCGGCGCGAGCTTTGGGGCTATGCGGCGGATGAGGCGCTGAGTACCGACGATCTGATCGCGGAAAAGTACAAAGGCATCCGCCCCGCGCCCGGTTATCCGGCGCAACCCGATCACACCGAGAAGCGCACGATTTTCGACCTGCTCGAGGTGAAGCAGCGCGCCGGCATCGATCTCACCGAGAGCATGGCGATGACGCCGCCATCGTCTGTCAGCGGTCTCTATTTCGCGCATCCGCAGGCCGAATATTTCGGCGTCGGCAAAATCGATCGCGATCAGGTCGAGGATTATGCGCGGCGCAAAGGCTGGGACTTGGCGATGGCCGAGCGTTGGCTCTCGCCGATCTTGGCGTACGATCCGCTGTTGAAGGCGAGCGCGTAACGTTCGCGCAGCACTTTGGGCCGCGCGGAGCTTGGCTCGGCGCGGTGTGGGTTTGGATTGAAAATGCTGGCTGGAAGCCGGCGGTCCGATTAGGAGCTATCGGCGGCGAGGATTTCCGGCGTGGCCAGCGTGCGCGCGGCATCGTGCGGCGGGCGCACGGCGCGGATCGCGAAGAGACGCGTGAGGCCGTGGCGCAAGCGGCGGGCGGCGCGCGCGGCCAGTGCGTCGATGTCGTTGAGCGCTTGGACGATGAGGCCAAGGCGCGTCAGCAGATTGCGATGATTGAGGCGGCGACGCAGCCAGACGCCTTGGCCGGCGCGCAGGATGTTGCGCACTTGGGTGCGCCGCGCAAAGCCCACGCCGGTGTGGTCACGCAGTGTGAACGGCGTGCCGCCGCTGCTTGGATAACCGAGCTTGGCGAAGGCGTGCAGCAAGACGATGTTGGCGATGGTCGCGGCGACGCGGTCGAGATTGGTGTAATACATCCGCGCCAGCAAATGGCGTTCGCTGATCTTGCCCAGCGTCGTCGAAAACATCAGCGCCCCCACCCAAGCCAGCATGAGACGGGCCCAGGCGACGAGCCTGGCGTTTCTCTGCGGGCTGAGGATGGGGGACGGTTTTTTCATGCGCCGGATTATGCGGGCGGTGTGAAACCGGTTGAATAGAATCGTCGATCTGGACCACCTGCTTCCAGCCGGCATGCTGCTAAAGTGCAGAGCCTTTGAGCTTCTTGACCTTTCCACCATGCTGGCTGGGAGCCGGCGGTCCGAAGGTGGCGGCGGTCACGCGATCACGCGTATGATCGGCGCACAGGAGCGGGTTCAAGCAACGAGGGTCATGATGTCCGGTTTGCCGATGCAAAAGGAATATTGGAGCGGGCCAGCGGCGGAGCAATGGGCGACGCATGCGGATCGCATCGATGCGATGATGCGGCCGATGACCGACGATGCGCTGAAACTTGCAAGCCTCAAGCCTGGCGAGCGCGTGCTCGATATCGGCTGCGGCTCTGGCGCCACGAGCTTGCGCATGGCGAAAACGGTGCAGCCGGGCGGCGCGGTGACGGGCGTCGACATCTCCCCGCAATTGCTGCAGGTCGCGCGTGCGCGTGCGGCGGAAACCGATTTGCCTGTAAGCTTCATCGAAGCCGACGCGGGTGCGATGCAGCTCGATCCGCACTTCGACCTGGCGTTCTCGCGCTTCGGCGTGATGTTCTTCGATCAGCCGAGCGCGGCGTTCGCGAACATTCGCAAGCACATGCGCGCTGGCGGGCGGATGGTTTTTGTGTGCTGGCGCCCAATTGCGGAGAACGGCTGGGCGATGGTTCCGCTCGAAGCGATCAGTCCGATGTTCGAGACGCCATGGGCCCCGCCGAACATTGATGCGCCGGGGCCGTTCGCGTTTTCCGATCCCGGGAAGATCGAACGCATCCTAAAGGAGGCCGGGTGGAGCAACATCGCCATTGATCGTTGGGATGGCGATAACGTGATTGCCGGCGGCGTGAGCCTGGAAGAGAGCGCCGAGTTTCTGATCCGCATCGGCCCATGCGCGCGGGCGATCGCGGAAAGAAGTCTCGACGTGGCCGAGGTGCGTCGGCGTCTGATCGAGCGGCTCGCGCCGCTGCATAATGGAACCGGGGTGGCGCTGTCTGCGGCGTGCTGGTTCGTTTCCGCGACCGCCTGACGCGCCGTTCGTCCGCCGCGACGCCGCACCCGTCGCAATTTTCTGGCCTATCGTCGCGGCCCGCTGCTAGAAGCGCCCCGATATTCTCTGGGGAAATCCATGAAGCGTTTTATCACCCTGATCGCGGCGGCGTTCGCGCTTGTCGCGTGCGCCACCTCGTCGGCGCCGCAACAGCCGGCTGCCGGCGCACTTGAGGTTGCGCCGCTGCAGTACACGATGCGCACATTGCCGAACGGCCTGCGCGTCTATGCGATGCCGGATGCGAACACGGCCAACGTATCGGTGCAGGTGTGGTATGATGTGGGCTCGGTGGATGACCCGGAAGGCCGCTCGGGCTTCGCGCACTTGTTTGAGCACATCATGTTCAAATCGACGCGCAACATGCCGGAGCAATTCTTCGATCGCCTGACCGAAGACGTCGGCGGCTTCAACAACGCGTCGACCTATGACGATTTCACGAACTATTACGAAGTCGTGCCGGCCAATCATTTGCAGCGCGTGCTGTGGGCCGAAGCCGATCGCATGGGCTCACTCGTCGTCAACGAAGAAAGCTTCGATTCCGAGCGCGACGTGGTGAAGGAAGAGCTGCGCCAGCGTGTGCTGGCGTCGCCGTACGGCCCCCTTTTCTATATGTACCTGAACCAAGCCAATTATAGCGTGCACCCGTATGGACGTCCGGGCATTGGCTCGATCGAGGATTTGGACGCCGCCACCGTCGAAGACGTGCGCGCCTTCCACGCCACCTATTATCGTCCCGACAACGCGGTTCTCGTCGTCGCCGGCAATTTCGATCAGGCGCAGCTCGATGCGTGGGTCGACGAATATTTCGGCGACATCGCGCGTCCGAACCGTCCGATCCCGCGCGATTATCCGACGGAGCCGGTGCGCACGCAGCCGCGTGAATACACGGTCTATCAGCCGAACGTGCCGCTGCCAGCGGTGATGATCTCATACCCGCAGCCGGAATCCACGAGTCCGGATTTGCCGGCGCTTTATGTGCTGGATGCGATCCTTTCGAACGGCGACAGCTCGCGGCTCTATCAGTCCCTCGTCTATCAGCAGCAGATCGCGGCGCAGGTGTTCACCAACCTCGAAGCGACGCAGGATCCGGGCGCCTACAGCATCTTTGCGATCCTGTCGGAGGGGCAAACCGCTGAAGCGGGCCAAGCCGCACTGGCCGCCGAAATCGCGCGCTTGCGCGATGCGCCGGTGACCCAAGCCGAATTGGACGAGGCCAAGAACGAAATCGTCACGTCGACGATCCAAGGGCGCGAAACGGCTTATGGCCGCGCATTTGAATTGGCCGACAGCGTGATCCGTTATGGCGATGCCGCCTATGCGGATCGTCTGCTCGCCGCGATCCAGGCGACGACCGCTGCCGACGTGCAGCGCGTGGCGCGTTCGATCCTGAACGAACAGCGCAGGGTGGTGGTGCGTTACTTGCCGGCGCAAGAAGGCGCGACAGGCGACACGATCACCACCGCGCCGACGATCCAGGCGCGCTCGCTGACGATCCCGCAATCGGAAATCCCGACCTTCACCTTGGCCGCCGAAGGCGAGCGCGAACAGCCGCCGGCCGCTGGCACGCCGGTGAACGCACGCATTCCGCAAACCGCGCAACGCACGCTGGCCAATGGTCTGCGTGTGATCGTGGCGCCCAATCGTTCGCTGCCGCTGGTGAGCGCCGATTTCCGTATCGCCTCGGGCGCCAGCGCCGATCCGTCCAATCGCGCCGGCCTCGCCAGCGTCACCGCGGATCTGCTGAACAAGGGCACAACGACGCGCAGCGCGACCGAAATCGCGCGCGCGGTGGAATCGCTGGGGGCGCAAATCGGCGCGACGGCGGGGCCGGATTCGTCCGCGGTTTCGCTGCAAACCCGCGCCGACCGTGCGGGCGATGCGTTTGCGATCTATGCCGACGTCATCCGCAATCCGACGTTCGCGGGCGAAGAGCTGGAGCGTTCGCGCCAGCAATTCCTCGATGGCTTGCAGGTTGCGCTGAGCGAACCTGGCTCGATCGCCGGCATGGCCATGTCGCGCGCGATTTATGGCAACGCGCCCTATGGCGCGGTGACGTCGCCGACGAGCTTGGCCGCCATCACGCGCGATGACGCCGCAAGCTACCACGCCACGTATTGGCGTCCGGACAACGCAGTGCTCGTCATCTCCGGCGATGTGTCGGCGGAAGACGGCTTTGCTTTGGCGGAGCGCTATTTCGGCGATTGGCCGCGTCCGAGTGCGGCGCTTCCGGCGCGTCCGGATGCGAGCGCGCATGCGGCGCCGGCGCGCACCATCGTTGTCGATCTGCCGGACACGGGCCAAGCCGCTGTGGCAATGGGCTTGCGCGGCGTGGCGCGCACGGATGCGGACTATTTCCCGCTGCTGGTGGCCAACAACGTGCTGGGCGGGGGCTATTCCGCGCGTCTCAACACGGAAATCCGCATTCGCCGCGGCTTATCGTACGGCGCCAGTTCGAGCCTTTCGGCGCGCCTCGCGCCAGGCCCGATCGTGGCGTCGGCGCAAACGCGCAATGACGCGGCGGTGCAGGTGTATGAGCTCATGCGTGCGGAGATCGACCGCATCGGCGATACGCCTACGCCGGAGGCCGAACTCACGGCGCGCAAGGCTGTGTTGATTGGCTCTTTCGGCCGCAGCGTTGAGACGACGTCGGGGGTCGCCGGCCAGATTTCGGCGCTGGCGCTTTATGGCCTGCCGCCGGAAAGCCTTGGGTCCTATGTGTCTGACATTACGAATGTGACAGCTGAGCAGGCCCGCGCAGCGGCCGCGCGCTATTTCGATCCGAACCGCGCGGATGTGGTCGTGGTTGGCGACGCGCAGCACTTCTATGACGGCTTGCGCCGCGTGCGCCGCAACGCGGAGCGTATCCCGGTGGATCAGCTCAATCTCGACAGCGAGACGTTGCGCTAGGGGAGAAAATTCCAGCGTCACGCGAACCGGCGTGACGCTGGAAGGCGACTCGGTTAACGCTTGCCGACCTTGACGCTTACGACTTCTCTCCGCGTTCTTGCCGTCGCCCTGGTGCTGACGACCCTGTCCTTTGCGGCCGGGATCGCTGGCGATTTGTCGATGGAAGCTGAACAACGTTCCGGCCAGAGCGTCGTTGTGCGTATTCCGCCTGAATTGCCGTCGGATACGCCGCGCGCAGGGCCTTTGCGGCCCGTAGTGCAGACTGCCGCTGCGTCAGCTCAGCCCCGATTGGCTGGCGCGCAGCGCGCCGCGTCTGTGGATAACGCGGTTGCCCCGCTCGCGAAGCCGCAGATCGAACGCGCAGCTCAGCCCGCGAAGCAAGAGCCAAAGGTCGATCCGGATCGCGCGCCGAAGGATGAGGCGGACGCGGCGCCGCAAAAGGGCGATGGGCCGAAAGCTGGTTAATTCGGTGCGGCTTTGCCGCAACACTGGCGCCAGGCGTCTGCAACACCGCCAAAAAAGCGCCCAGGTCCGAGCGCTCTCCTCATCCTCCATGAGCCAATCCAACACAGCGAGTCTGTCCGGACGCGGGGCAGCGGCGTTAGCCGCCATGCTTACGCTTGCCGCGCCGGGCATCGCGATGGCTCAGCAACGCCAGCAACAAAATCCCGCTCCGGCGGCGCCGCCCGTGCAGGGGCTCTACCAGGCGTCGTCAGGCGCAACGCGCTACGCAACGCCGGATGGCGCCGTGCGCTTTGTTCTTGATCGCTCTGGCGGTCGCGCCGCTCTGGTGCGCTTCGAAGGCGATCCTGAAGTGCATGTGCTGCGCCCGGCCATGGCCGCGGGCGGCGGCGAAATTTATCGCACCGACGATGGCGACGTGATGCTGCGCGTCACGCCGCACGGCGGCATCACGGTTTACACACGCACGATGCGCACGGGCGCGCCGGCTTCCGAAGAAGCGGACGTAGCGCCATTGACGCCCGAAGCGATCGCGTTCGCGGAGATGCAGGAACGCTTCCGCCTATTACAGGCGCGGGCGCGGCGCAGCGTCGGCCAGCAAGTGACGTTCGCGGTGCCCGCGCAAATGTCGGCGCCCGCCGCCGGCGTTGTGGTCGATGCGGCCGAGCGCGCGGCGGAGGGACTGGCGGCGGCGCCAATGACGAACGTGCGTCGCGTCGTGATTACGCTGGGGCCTTCGCCAGCGGTAGCGATGCGCGGCGATCAATTGTTTATCCAGGTCGCGCCGCAATACGGCTATGCGGGTCGACCTTCGTCCAACACGATCCGCAATGTCGTGACCGGCGCGGTGCAGGGGCCGGAGCAGTAAGCTCGCCTATCCTTTGAAATTGTCCTTGCGTTTGCGGATGTCGGCGAAGGCTTCCCAATCTTCGGCGTTGGGCAGCATCACCGCGCCTTTCAGCGCGGGCGCGCGGAGGAAGGGGTTGGTTTCTTTCTCCACGCGCAGGCTCATCGGCACAGTCGGTTTGCCTTCCGCTCGGAGCTTGTCGATCTCGGCGATGCGGGCCTGCAGGGCCCGATTCATCGGATCGATGGTGATGGCGAAGCGGGCGTTGGATTGCGTGTACTCGTGTGCGCAATAAAGCGTGGTGTCGTCGGGGAGCGCGGCGAGCTTCTGCAGGCTCGTCCACATTTGCTGCGGCGTGCCTTCAAACAGACGGCCGCAGCCAAGCGCGAACAGCGCGTCGCCGACGAAGGCGATGTTCGAGCCGTCAAACACGTAAGCGATATGGCCGAGCGTGTGGCCCCCAACATCGAGGATACGCGCCTTGTGCGCGCCGAGTTTCACGGTGTCGCCCTCGCCGAGAATGCGGTCCGGCGCTTGCCCAATGCGCTCAACCTCGGCGGGGCCGGAGACCAGTGCGCCCGTCTTGGCCTTGATCGCTGCATTGCCGCCGGCGTGGTCGGGGTGCCAGTGCGTGTTCCAGATGTCGGTGATGCGCCAGCCCTTGGCCTCGGCCTGGCGCAGATATTCGGCGGCGTCCGGCGTATCGATCGCCGCGGTCGCACCGCTCGCCGGGTCGTGCACCAGAAATCCGTAATTGTCGGAGAGGCACGGGAATTGATGGATTTGAAGCATTGTGGGGACTGGGGATTAGGGATTGGGGATTAGGGAATACCCAACATAATGTCTTGAGTGTTTTGATCCTAATCGCCGTCACCCCAATCCCGAGCCCCTAATCCCGAAAATGCGCGTCGATGTTCTTGCCCTTCAGCGCTTCTACGCCTCGCCGCTCGGTGATGCGGCGCGACGTGCTGCGTCGCGACGGCTGGCGGCGTTGTGGCCGCACACGGATGGGCTGGACGTGTTGGCCGTCGGCTATGGCTCGCCCTATCTGGAGCGCTATCGGGCTGGCGCGCGTCGCACCGTGGCGATGATGCCGGCAGCGCAAGGAGCCGAGCCTTGGGGGCCGGGCCTCAGTGCGTTGGCCGACGACACGCGCCTACCGTTCATGGACGCCATCTTCGACCGTGTGCTGATCGTACATGCGATTGAGGAGACGCCGGCCCCGAATGCGCTTTTGCGCGAAATTTGGCGGGTCATGGCCCCAGAAGGTCGGCTCGTGGTCATTGCGGCCAATCGTTGGAGTCTGTGGGCGCAGTCTGATGCGACGCCGTTCGGGCATGGGCGGCCATATTCGCGCACCCAATTGGCGGCGCTCCTGACGGATTCCATGTTCGAGCCGGTCGTCTCGGCGCGTGCGCTCTACGCGCCGCCTTCTGGGTGGGGCCCTTTCGTGCGCGCGGCCGAAGCGTTTGAGCGGGTTGGCGAGATTATGTGGCGGGCGCAGGGCGGCCTCGTGCTGATGGAGGCGGTCAAGCGGCTCTATGCGAGCACCGCCCGCTGCGAAGGGCGTGTCCTTTTAGCCAAAGCGCCGGAGCGATCGCGGCAAACGGCCCCGGGGCCCTTGCCGAAGCGCGACGCATAACGCTTTAATTTCCCGACATGAAACTCGTCACCGCCATTATCAAACCGAGCCGGCTCGACCCGGTTCTTGAAGCGCTGAAAGACGTCGGCGTCGCCGGCCTCACCGTCTCCGAAGTCCGCGGCTTTGGCCGTCAAAAGGGCAAGACCGAGGTCTATCGCGGCGCCGAGTACGAGGTGAAGCTACTGCCCAAGGTGAAGATCGAGGTCGCGGCCTCTTCGGAAATCGCCGAAAAAGCGGTCGAGGCCATCGCTGCAGCCGCCAAAACCGGCAAGATCGGCGACGGCAAGATTTGGATCACGGATCTCGACACCGTTATTCGCATTCGCACGGGCGAGACGGATCAAGCCGCCATCGAAGGTTAGTGGATACCGCCTCCGAGCGTCTGCAAACGGCCGTTCGTCGCATGCCCCCGATGCAAGGGCGATCGGGGACGCTAGGATGCGGCAGGCAGGAAAACCTAGCTGAGCACGGGGAAATTCAACATGCAGATGACGCGGCGCGGACTTCTTGGCGCGACGGCGGCGGCGGTCGCCCTTTCGGCGTGCGCTCGCCAAACCAACAATGGCGACCTCAACACCATTCTCGATCGCATCTCGACGCAATTCCTGCACGAATTCCCAGAGTACGCGACGAGCCTCGCGGTGCCGGAAGAGCAGGCCGGCGGCCGCTATATCGATCGCCTCAGCGATGCGTCGAAGGAAGGCCAGATTCGTGTTCGTGGGCTGGCGCAGACTGCCCTCACCGATCTGCGTGCGCTGAACCGGGATAGCCTGGAAGCTAAGGATCAGGTCACGTTCGATGTCGTCACCACCGCGCTGCAAGACCAAGTCGACAGCGCGGCTTTCGAGCACGGCGCTGGCGCGGGCGCGCCCTATGTCCTGTCGCAGCTCACAGGCGCCTACACGAGTCTCCCAGATTTCTTGGCGAGCCAGCATCCAGTCACCAACCGTGACCAGGCCGATGCGTACCTGACGCGCCTCTCCGGTTATGCGCGCATGCTCGACCAAGAGATCGTCCGTCTCAACGCCGATGCCGCGGCGGGCCTAATCCCGCCGAATTTCTGCATCGCCGGCGCGGACGGTCGGGGCGGCGCCATCGCTCAGTTGCGGGGCTTCGCCGCGATACCGACGGCGCAGAACGTGCTGGTCACTTCGCTGCAGGCGCGTTTGGCCGGCGTGGCCGAGATTACGGACGCCGACAAGACGGCGCTGGTGCAGCGCGCCGAGCAAATCCTGCGCGACGAAGTGCTGCCGGCGTACGGTCGTCAGATCGATGCGCTGAACGCGGTGTTGCCGCGGGCCACTGCCGACGCAGGCATCGCCAGCCGGCCGCAAGGTGCGGAGATGT
Source organism: Vitreimonas sp. (assembly GCF_036392335.1). NCBI lineage: Bacteria > Pseudomonadati > Pseudomonadota > Alphaproteobacteria > Hyphomonadales > Hyphomonadaceae > Vitreimonas > Vitreimonas sp. The sequence goes on along the minus strand of NZ_DASVYD010000061.1, from coordinate 11,374 downwards.
ATCCGATCGCGCTGCGTTCCTACACGACCACGAACATGGGGCCGGACGAGATCCATCAGATGGGGCTCGATCTGATCGCGCAATTCACCAGCGAAATGGACGCGATCTTCCGCGAACAAGGCATGAATCGCGGCTCGGTGAACGAGCGGATTGTGGCGCTCGGCCAACGTCCGGATCAAATCTTCCCGTCGACGGATGCGGGCCGCGAGCAATTGCTGGCGCTGCTCAATGCGCAGATGGCGGCCATCACCGCGCGCATGCCGGAAGTGTGCGGCGTGCAAGCGCGCGCCGCGCTCGAAATCAAGCGCGTGCCGGAATACACGGAAGCTGGCGCACCGGGCGGCTATTACCAGGTGGCCGCACTCGATGGGTCGCGTCCAGGCGCTTACTACATCAATCTGCGCGATCCCGCGACCGAGTGGCCGAAATTCACGCTGCCGACGCTCACCTATCACGAAGGCACGCCGGGCCATCACTGGCAGCTCTCGATCCAACAAGAAGCGGGCGAGATGCCGTTCATCCGCCGTGCGCTGCTGGGCTTCAGCGGCTATTCGGAAGGCTGGGGCCTCTACGCCGAACAGCTCGCCGACGAGATGGGCATGTATGCGAACGATCCGTTCGGCCGCATTGGTTATCTCCAATCGATGACGTTCCGTGCTTCGCGTCTCGTCGTGGATACTGGCATCCACTCGAAGGGCTGGACGCGCGAGCAGGCGATTGACTCGATGGTGGCCGCGACCGGCGACCAACGCTCCAATGTCACCACGGAAGTCGAGCGCTATTGCGTGTGGCCGGGCCAGGCGTGCTCGTACATGGTCGGCCGCCAGGCCATCAACCGCATGCGCGACGGCGCGCGTTCGACGCTGGGCGACCGCTTTGACATCAAGGGCTTCCACGACGTTTTGCTCACCAATGGTTCGGCGCCGCTCTCGGTGTCGGAATCCCTGGTGAACCAATGGGTCGCGGCGCAGAACGCCTGATAAGTTTATCCCTCGTAGTCCATCTGGCGGCGGCGTGTGCGATCACGCCGCCGCTTTTGTTTGCGCGCCGCCGTGCGCGCCGCGTCGGCCGAGGAAACGCACGCCTTTCAGCATCATCTTTAGCGCTTCCCAATGGATGCCGGCGATGACTTTGAACGTCATCAACGGATTGCCGAGCCAGGCGCGGAGGAGCGCGGCGTCCGTGAGATCGCGCCTTTTGCCGGCGAACGAAGCGGTCAGCGCGATCTGCGCGCCGCGCTTCACAACCATAGCGACGGTCACGTCCTCCGCCGGCGGCAGGATGTGAAATTCGTAGCGCAGGTCCATTTCGAGGAATGGCGAAACGAAGAAGTCCTTGGCGCAGGCCTGCGTGACGATGCCGTTTTCCTGGCGCGCCGGGGGCAGCACGTAGAAATGCTGCTCGCCGAATGTGTTGGAGACTTCGTGCACGAGCGCGGCAAGCACCCCGTCGGGACGGTAGCAGAAATACACCGTCAGGGGATTGAAGACGTAATTGAACAGGCGCGGCATCGTCAGCATGGCGATGCGGCCGCCGTCCCAGGCGATACCGGCGTCGCGGAGCTTGGCTTCGATCTGCGGTTTCAGCGGCGCCTCAACGCGCCCGCCGTGGTCGCGATCCCGCAATGAGAGCAGCGCGCCGCGATTGTGCTTGAGCAGGCGAAGATCGAGCGCGCCCAATTCGTCTAAATCGACCGCGAGCATGAACACGCTGTAGCGAAGCCGATGCTTGCCGGGGCGATTGTGCGCGACTTGGCCGATATAGAGCGCTGAGTTCATGCCGCAATCGCGTGTCGGGTCGGCGGCGGACCCAGATGGATGCGCCCGGACTCATCGGCGACATTCCACGGCCGGCGCACGCCGCCCAATTGCTCAGCGACCGCAAGGCCGGACTGCAGTCCGTCTTCGTGGAAGCCGGCGCCGAAATGGGCGCCGCAGAACCAAGTGTTGCGCACGCCCTGCAAAGACCAGATTTGCTCCTGCGCCCGGATCGCGGCGGCGTTGAAGAGCGGGTGCTCGTACTCGGTGTCGTAGAGCACTGTCTCCGCACGCGGCATGGTTTGCGGATTGAGGGTCAGGAAGATTTGCTCCTGGCATTCGATGCGCTGCAACTTGTTCATCCAATAGGAAACGACGCAGCCGCCCTCGGGGTTCTCGCCCACGTAATTCCAGCTCGACCACAGCGCTTGGCGGCGCGGCATGAGCGCCCGGTCGGTGTGCAGCACGGCCCGATTCTTCGTGTAGCGGAACGCGCCCAGCAGTGCGCGCTCTTCCGCGCTCGGATCGTCGAGCATGGCCAGCGCCTCATCGCCGTGCGTGGCGATGACCACCGCGTCGTAACGCTGAACGTCGCCATGGACGTCGCGCACCCAGGCGCCGGCGGCATCGCGCTTCACGGACGCCGCACCGGCGTTCAGGCGCACCCGATCGGCGTACGCCGCTGTCAGCTTCTCGACATAAGCGCGGCTGCCGCCTTCGACGGTGCGCCATTTTGGACGACCCTTCAGTTTGAGCAGGCCGTGGTTTTCGAAGAAACGGACGAAGGCGCAGGCCGGGTAGTGATGGATTTCCGCCATCGACGCCGACCAAATCGCCGCCGCCTGCGGCAACAGATGGTCGTTTCGAAAAGCGTCGCCATAGCCGCGCTGCGTCAGATACTCGCCGAGCGAGATCATGTCTTGGCGAGTCTCGCGCAACTCGCCTGGCGCGTCGCGATAGAAGCGGAGCAAATCCAGCGTCATCGACCAGAAGCGCGGGCTGATCAGATTGCGCCCGCCGCCGAGGAAGGCTGCGGTGTCGTTGGAGGAATATTCCGTGCGTCCGCCATTCAGGGACACGCCGAAAGACATGTCCGATGCCTTGGTCTGGACGTTCAGGTGCTCGAACAGAGCGATAAGGTTTGGATAGGTCAAATCATTGAAGACGATGAAGCCGGTGTCGACAGGGGTTTGCCCCAGGCTTGTCTCGACCATCACCGTATTGGAGTGCCCGCCCAGCCGCCCGTTCTTCTCGTAAACGGTGACGTCATGCTTTTGGCTGAGCAACCAAGCCGCGGACATTCCGGCTATGCCCGAGCCAATGACGGCGATAGTTTGCCGGGGTTCGGCGAGACTGGAGGTAAAGGCCATAAATCGTTTCCGCTCCAGCGCGAGAGCTTCCGGCTGGTCTGGAGGCGGATACGGACCGGCGATCCCCGTGGTTCACACTGATCCGCAGCCGGGGCCTGCCCGTAACAGCCTCCATGCGCGCGCTGGACTTCTCAACGGCCTCATCTGGCCCGGCCCCCAGGTCGCGTCGGCGGAGTGTGGCTGACGTGGAAGGGGGCGCGGACACCTCGGACGAATTCTTGCTCACGCGGGTGGCCGGCGGCGATCGCGCGGCCTTCGCTGAATTGTTCGGCCGGTATGCGTCGAAGGTGAAAGGCTATTTGATCCGGCTAGGCGCGCGGGGCGCCGCCGCGGAGGACTTGGCGCAGGACGTCATGGTGTCGGTTTGGCGTCGGGCGGCGTCCTTCGATCCAGCTAAAGCCAAGGCGTCGACGTGGATTTACGTGATCGCACGCAACGCCTGGATCGACCGGTTGCGGCGCGAACGTGTCGAACTGGCGTACCGGGAAACGCTAATTATCGACGAAGCAAGCGACGACGAGCGCCCGGATGACGCCGCCACGCGCGTCCAGACGGAGACGCAGATCGCCGAGGCGATGTCGCTTCTGTCTGAAGAGCAGAAACAAGTTGTGCGGCTGTCCTTCTTTGAAGACCGCCCGCACTCGGAAATCGCCGAGCATCTGTCTTTGCCGCTCGGCACGGTGAAATCGCGCTTGCGGCTGGCGCTCATAAAGCTGCGTGCGCATTGGGAGCAAGTGAAGTGAGCGGACAACATCATCCTTCCGCGGATATTTTGGCGGCCTACGCCTCTGGCGTACTCGAGCCCGGATTCGGTCTTGTGGTCGCCGCCCACATTGAGGGCTGCGCACAATGCCGCCGGCATGTCGCAAGCTATGAGGCCGTTTCCGGCGAGGCGTTGCGCGAGGTCGAAGCGGCGGCCTTGGACGACGGGGCGCTGTCGCGTGTCATGTCGCGGCTCGACAGCGCCGCGCCGATCTCCTTCACCCCGGATCGGCGTCCGTTCGTGGAGCGCCTGACGCTGAAGCCGCGCAAATGGGTGGCGCCGGGCGTATGGGTGGCTGCGGTGGATACGCCGCATGCGCGGACAAACCGTGTTTATGTGCTCTCGGTGGCGCCCGGCATGCCGACCGCACGCCACGAGCATTCTGGCGCGGAATTCTGCACGGTGCTCAAAGGCGCCTACCGCGACGAGCTGGGCCTCTTCCGCGCTGGCGATTTCGCCGCCGCGGATCATGACGTGAACCATCAGCCCGTGGTGCAGGGCGACGAGGCCTGCATCTGTCTGTTCGCGACCGAGGGCCGGTTGCAGCCGCAAGGTCTGCTGGGCCGCTTGGCGTTCGCCTTCGCCGACGTCTGATTTCGTCGCCTTTCGGTCGCGCCTTGGCGTGACCTGAGGCATAGTCCGTCACGCCAAAGGCGGGCGGACTAAGGCTATGAGCACAAGCCCCTTATCGGCCGCGGCGCCGCAAAAAGCCGCTTTCGACGCGCGCACGCGTATCGCGCAGATCGACATATTGCGCGGTCTCGTCATCGTGTTGATGGCGCTTGACCACGTGCGGGATTATTTCCTGGGTGGACCAGGCATGGTCGGAATCGGCGGGAATTTGCTCGATCCGACGACGACCACGCCCGCGCTTTATGCGACGCGCTGGGTCACCCATCTCTGCGCGCCGACCTTTGTGTTCCTCTCTGGCGTCTCGGCTTATCTGCAATTCGTCAACGGCAAGACGACGCCCAATCTCTCGCGTTTCCTGTTCACCCGCGGCCTGTGGCTCATCTTCCTTGAACTCACCGTGTTGAGCTTTGGCTGGTCGTTCGGCCTTCCGTACGTGCTGTTCATGCAAGTGATCTGGGCAATCGGCTGGTGCATGATCGCGCTTACCGTCCTGGTCTGGCTGCCGCGTGTTGCGGTGTTGGCGATTGGCGTCGCGATCACGCTCGGACACAATCTGCTCGATCCCATCAATGCGCAGGATCTGACCGGGCTCGCGCGAACCGTCTGGACCTTCCTTCATGATGGCGGGCCATTGTTCGTCGGCGAACAGCCTGTCGGCTTGTTTGCGTATCCCGTCTTGCCCTGGATTGGCGTGGCGGCGCTTGGTTATGGGCTCGGCAATGTCTTCACCCAGACGCCAGCGAAGCGCGATCTGGCCGTGTTCCTGATCGGCCTGGGGCTCCTGGCTGCGTTCCTGCTGCTGCGGTTCAGCATGATCTACGGCGATCCGGCCTTCCCAACGGGGCCAGAGGGCGCATGGCGCGATTGGCGCGAGCAGACGAGTTGGGGCGATGCGCTCATGGTGTTTCTGGACGTGCAGAAATATCCGCCGTCGCTGCAATTCACGCTGGTGACGTTGGGCGTCGTGTTTGCGCTCTGGCCATTGTTGTCACGCCTGCCTGAGCCGGTTCGATCCGTTCTCAACACATTCGGCGCGGCGCCGTTCTTCTTCTACGTCTTGCACATCTATCTGATCCACGTTCTCGCGATCGCGGCGAACGCGGCGGTCGGCAACGATGTGAGCGGATTGTTCGACTACATGATCAACGTGTTCATTGCGCCGGAGAAGCTCGAGGGGCTCGGCTTTGCCTTACCGTGGGTCTATCTCGCATGGGTCGTTGTGCTTGCGCTGCTCTATCCGCTCTGCCGATACTGGAAGGGCCTGAAGGCGCGGCGGCGCGATTGGTGGTTGTCGTATCTCTAGGCCGCCATTTGTTGACGTAGCGATGCGGCGATCCGGTCGGCGTAGGGCGCGAGCGGCGCTGGCCGGTACTGCGCATTGCCGACCCAACGCAACAGCGCGGTTTCGTGCAAGTCTTCGAAACGATTGAGGCCTTTGCGCCAGCGCGAGCCCATTGCGCCGAGCAGCGAAAAGCCCTTGCGCGCGTTCAAATCGGCGTTGATCGGATCGATCTCGGCGAGTGCGCTTGAAATCACCGAGCCTGGTTCGCGCGCGATGGTGAGGCCTGCTTGCTCAGCGCCCTCGAGCACCCAGAGCAGCGAACAATTCGACAGCCCCCGATTGCCGCCGCCGCCTACGCCGCCGTGATCGCCGGGAAACCAGGCTTGCGCCACGCGCGCCGGCGCGCCCGGCGTGTTGAAGCTTTCGACATTGCTCCAGAGCGTCGGCGCAAACGCTGCGCGGCGTTCATCGATCGCGACCGCGTGGCGTGCGTATTCGACGGAGCGCGAAAGCGCTGTGTCGTGAAACTCGTATTGCTTGTTCAGGCCGAGCGAGATGGGCAGCACGCGCGGAATGCCGAGCGCGCCCACGGTATCCCAGACACCGAGATAGCGGATGCGGAGATCGACGGGCGGCGCGGTGAAGGGCGCGGCGAGGCGCGGCCACGCGATGGCGTGCGCGCGGCGGAAGCGATCTGTTTCGGGGCTGTCGGCGCTGATGGCGCGATGGCGATAGATTTCCAGAGCCTCGCGCGCCTTGTCGACATGCGCGCGACGGAGAATGCCGATCTTGCGCAAGAGGCCGGCAAGACTGCGCACCGTGTACGCGCCGCGCGAGAAGCCGAAGAGATAAAGCTGGTCGCCCGGCTCATAATTGAGATTCAGGAAGGTCCACGCCTCAAGCAGATTGTCGTCGAGATCGGCGCCGGTCATGCCCTGCCAGAGGCTGAGGTTATCCAGTGATGCGCCAACGCCCGCCGAATAGAACACGATCTGCGGATGGCCCTGGGTGTCGCGCGACGACACCGCGCGCGCCGTCAGCGCCACATTGGTAAGCGCGTCGCCGTAGAGGCGTTGCCAAGTGCCGTCGCAGCAAATGACGAGACGCTTCATGCGGGCCTCAGGGCGTCAGCAGGAAGACAGCTTCTTCGGCGAACCAATTGGCGCGCCACAGCACCTTTGCGAACGGCGCGCCTGGCTTGTTACGCGCGAGCGGCAACGCACGCTCGACGCTCATGCGCAGGCCGCGCGCGAGCGCCACGAAATCACGCACGCTCAGGGGGTGCAGTATTTCGCGCCCGCGCCGCGCCTTGGCGATGCGTCCGCCAAACATGAGCTCGAAACGTCCGCTCCAATGGCCGCTATTGGCGATGGTCACGATCACGCGCTCGCCGATGCGCGCCGCTTCGCGCAGCGCCGCCTCCGGATCGCGCAGCCGCTGTAGCGTGCGCGAGAAGACGACATACTCAAAACTCGCGCTCGGAAAGGCCGTGAGATCGTGGTCCGCGTCGCCCTGCACGACAGAGAGTCCGCGTTTCACGCAGGCATGCACTTTCGCCGGATCGATTTCCAGACCGCGCGCGCGTGCGCCGCATTCGCGCGTGAGCAGGCTGATCAGCGCACCGTCGCCGCTGCCGATATCGAGCACGCGCGCGCCTTCGGAGATCATATGCGCGATCACGTTGTGGTCGCCGCGCGCACTCAACGGCGCGTCGAAATCGATCGGCGCGGGATGAACAAGTTCGAGCTGGGCCATCAGCCTGCGCCTCCATGCAGCGCCAGACCGCGCGCGGTGGCGGCAGAATCGATGAAGCCCGTCAGCGCCGACTCGAACGCCGGCTCTTCGCCGAGATAGGCGTCGTGACCGGCGTCGGTTTGGATTTCAACGTACGAGGTTTCCGCCCCGCCGGCGATCAACGCGCGCGCCACGGCGCGGCTTTCTTCCAAGGGATAGCGCCAATCACTGGTGAACGCGAACACCGCATGACGCGTCGCGCCGCCCTGGAACGCGTTGGCGAGGCGGCCGCCGAAGTCACCGGCCAAATCGAAGCCGTCCATGGCGCGGGAGAGATAGAGGAACGAATTGGCGTCGAAGCGATCGACATAGCCGCCGTTTTGCACGCGCGGCGCTTCGGCGCTCTCAAGCGCGAAGGAGAAGCGTTCCTTCGCACGCGCGCTGTCGAACTTGGCGCGCACGTCGGCCTCAGGCAGGCCGGCGATCAACGTCGCCGTGCGCGCGACATTGGCGCCTTTGCCGGGGCGCACGCCGTGCTGCAGATAGCCGCCATTGCGCCAATCCGGATCGGCCATGATGGCTTGGCGGCCGAGCTCGGCGAAGGCGATGTTCTGCGCCGATTGTCGCGCCGCGGCGGCTACCGTCGCGCAGGCGAACACGCGGCGCGGATAGGCGCTCGCCCAATTGAGCGCCTGCATGCCGCCCATGCCGGGGCCGATAACGAGAAAGAGGCTTTGAATGCCTAGCGCTTCAACCAGCATGCTTTGCGCGCGCACGGTGTCGGCGATGCTGATCGGCGGGAAACGCAGACCGTACGGTTGGCCATCGGCGGCGGGCGAGCCGGGACCTGTCGTGCCCATCGAGCCGCCCAGGACATTGGTGCAAATCACGAAGAAGCGATTGGTGTCGATGGGACGGCCGGGGCCGACAATGCGCGGCCACCAGGCCGGACGGCCTGTAATCGGGTTCGGGCCGGCGACAAACTGATCGCTGGTCAGCGAATGGCATACCAGCACTGCGTTTGTGCGCTCCGCGTTGAGCGCGCCATAGGTTTCAAACGCGATCGAAAGCGGGGCGAGTGTTTCCCCGCTGGAAAGTTGCAGCGCCGCGCTCGCCTCAAACGCCAGGGTGCGCACGCCCCCCGCCGCCTGAAGCTTCGCCGCTGCCGCTCCGCCTGCATGAATCATCCGCGAATGTATAAACTGCGTCGCCGGTTAAGCATCCCCCGGGAGAGCAGCTCCCTGTTAATGACGCGCATCTGGCGCGGAGATTGGCGAGCCGGCGGAAAGGTCGCTATGGTCGCGACGGTATGAATGATGCTCCGCCCCCTCCTGGCGATCCGCTCGAACCGATCCGGAACGAGATCGATAAGATCGACGATCAATTGCTCGTCCTGTTTGCGCAACGATTGCAGCAGGCGGACAAGCTCACCGCGCTGAAAGCCAACCAGACTGGTTTGCCGCTGCGGCCGGGGCGCGAGGTCTCGATGTTGCGACGGTTAATGGCCAATGCGCCGGCGCCGCTCGATCGTGAATTCGTGCTGGAGCAATGGCGCGCGCTGATGACGGCGGGACTTCGACGCCAGCGCATCATCGACGTTGTGGTGGGCGGCGGACGCGGCGACCCGGCGCGCTTGTTCGATGTCGCGCGCCGTCATTTCGGCGCGCGTACGCGCATTAAGGATCTCGGCGAGCCGCAGCTGGCGCTGCAGAAGGCCGCTGAAAATCCCGAGACGGTCGTTGCGGTGACGTCATGGCCGTCCGCGCCGGGAGTCGGGGCCTGGTGGCCCGCGCTGACGGAGCGTCGTTTTCATGGCCTGCACCTGATTGCCGGCTTGCCCTTGCTGGGTTCGACGGAAGAGCCAGAGGCCGCGCTGTTTGCCGCGAGCCCGAGCGAGGCGGCCGGCGGCGATATCTCGCTCTTGCTGGCGTTCGACCCGCATCATCGCCTGCAGCGCGCGCTGAATGAGGCCGGTCTGATGGGCAAGGAAATCGCGCGCGCCGAGCCGCGCGTGCTTGTCCGCGTTGACGGCTTCGTCGCGCTGGATGACCCGCGCGCGGCTGTGCTGTCGCGCGCGGGTCTCGACAGCGTCCGGGTTCTTGGCTCCTACGCGCGCGTCTGAACATGACCCAGATTTTCGATCGCATCGCCATCATCGGCGTCGGCCTCATCGGCGCATCCATTGCACGCGGCGCGGCGGAATTTGGCGCGGCTGGCTCGGTTGCACTCTATGACGCGAGCGAAGCCGCGCGGGCGCGATTGCGCGAATTGAACATTGGCGAGGTGTTCGACGATGCGCAGAGCGCTGTCGCGAATGCCGATCTGGTTGTGCTGGCCACGCCGGTCGGCGCCATGGGCTATGCGCTTGAAGCGGCCGCGCCAGGTTTGAAGCCGGGCGCGATCGTCACGGACGTGGGCTCAGTGAAGGGCGCGGTGATCAACGCGACCAGCGCGCGCGTGCCGGCGCACGCGTTTCATGTGCCCGGCCACCCGATCGCAGGCACCGAGCATTCCGGTCCGGACGCGGGCTTTGCCACGTTGTTCAAAGGCCGTTGGCATATTCTCACGCCGTTGGACGACCCGCGGCCGGAATACGCGCAAGCTGTCGACAAGCTCGAAGCCTTCTGGCGGGCGCTTGGCGCCAATGTCGAACGCATGGATGCGGAGCGGCACGATGTGGTGCTCGCAGTCGTCAGCCATTTGCCGCACTTGATCGCCTTCAACATCGTCGCGATGGCCGAGGATCTGGAGAGCGTGACCGAAAGCGAAGTGGTGAAATATTCCGCGTCGGGCTTCCGCGATTTTACGCGCATCGCCGCATCCGATCCGACGATGTGGCGCGACGTGTTTTTGAACAATCGCGAAGCCGTGCTTGAGGTTTTGGGCCGCTTCTCGGAAGACTTGGCCGCGTTGCAGCGCGCGATCCGTTGGGGTGACGGCAAGACGCTCTATGAGCTTTTTGACCGCGCCCGCCGGATGCGCCGCGAGGTCATTGAAGCCGGCCAAGATACGGCCGCGCCGAACTGGGGCCGCGAGAACTAATAGACTGGCGGCAATTCGCGGACGCCGAGGCCTTCCAAGCGCAGCACGCCATTTTGCGCTTCGACATCGAGATCGATGCCATCGCCGCTGAAGGCGAATCCAGTGGCGAGCAGGGCAAGTGCGCGCCGTGCGTCGTCGCTGACGTTCTCGCCTTGGGCGATGGCGCTCAGGATGGGCGCGGGCTCTTCGATCGGGAGTTCGAGAGCGCCGGTGAGGCGACGCTCGGCGTCGAGACCGCCCACGCCCGTGCCGGTCGCCTGCAGCGGCCCCCAATTGAGCGCGAGCGCTTCGAAGCGCAGACGCCCGCCAGCTTCGCGCCATGGGCCGGTCGGATCGCCCGGCGCGGATTCCAAGAGCGCCGCGCCTTGTTCGATCACGATGGCCGCGCGCAACGCCACCACCTCCTGCCCGAACGTCTCGAAACTGCGCACGGGGCGGGGCAACATCAGTTCGGTTGCATCGAACGAGAGTTGATATTCGCCGGCGGCGCGTGGATCGGGACGTATGTTGATCACGAGCTTGCGCGCGCGTAGCACGCCGTCTTCGCTCGGATCATCGAGTGCGAGGTTGTCGGCTTCGATACCAGCTTGCGCCAGCGCGCCATTGGCGGTGCGCAAGCTTCCGATCATGGTGTCGGCGGACACGTTGGTGACTGAACCGTCTGCGCGCGCGATGGCGATCGGCGCCTCGGCCTTCAGCGTCACGTGCTCGGTGTTCATCAGATTGACGTGCAAATCGACGCGCGCGGTCGTGGCGCGCCAGCCGCCGCGCGCCGGCGCATAGGAAACATCGT